>NZ_JANSHJ010000004.1:778-122907 GCF_047502615.1 Synechococcus sp. W60.3
CCAGAGGGTCTCCACCCGTCGGGTTTTTCACCATAACTAGGTAGCTCATCTCCATCTAGGAAGCTTGCCTGCGAGCTGTACCTCTACCTCAATAAACTCGATGCCATAATGCTGACATAATTCTCCTTGAACCGACCTGTTGGGATGAAAACAAAGTTTCGGTTATTGACCTTCCCTAAACCGCATTCTTGTTTTTGTTCTTTGTTCCAACCTAAGTAAGCGATAGTGCGAGAGGAAAGTCAACGGTACAATCACTACAACCATGGTGTGGGGCTAGCGGTTGTTTATCTCATTTTTTGGCCAAAGAGAAGGAAAAAGGTCTTGGTAGGAGAAGTCAGGAAGAGGTTGTTTGAGCTATGAAACTATATCAACGACCCCCATCATGGGTAAGCAACTAAAGTGGCTAGCGGGCTTTTCCGCCCTGCACTAAAGTGCGGGGCTACCCAGCTATCCTTTTGTGTTAGTGTCTGGGAGGTTGCCAGGAGGAGGGGCAATGCAAACCGGAGCAGAAGCTCAAGTCCAACAGCGAAAAAAGGAGGCAGGATCCTGGAGAGACATTCGGCTGTTGGTATTGGACATCGACGGCACGATTGCCGGGCCTTCCAACCAGGTTTCGGAGCCGGTGCGGCAGGCCATTCAAAAAGCCAAGGCGGCAGGCGTGCGGGTAGCCATTGCTACAGGTCGGATGCATCGCTCTGCTGAGCGGTTTCACTACGCCATTGGGGCCGATATGCCCCTCTGCAGCTATCAGGGGGCGCTCATTCGCGATCCCGACAGCCAAAAGACCTTGAAGCATTGGAGCCTGGACTGGTCGCTGGCGGAGGAGCTGCTGCAGGTGCTGCAGGATCAGCCGGTGGGGGTGCACCTCTACATCGACGATCAGCTCTATTTGCGGGAGCTCAGCCCCCTCAGCCGAGCCTATGCCGAGCGCTCCCAGGTGCCGTTCCAGATGCTCTCCCCCGCCCAACACGGGAAAAGCCCCACCAAGATCCTGGCTGTTTCGGAGGATACGGAGTTTCTGCAGCAACTCCAGGGATCCCTGCGGCAGCGGTATTCTCCTGAGCAGATCTACCTCACCCGCTCGGAGCCGATTTTTTTGGAGGCCACCCATGCGGCGGTGAACAAGGGCAATGCCGTTCGTTTTCTGGCGGAAGAGCTGCTGGGGGTGTCGGCGGATCAGGTGATGGCCATCGGCGATGGCGACAACGACATCGAGATGCTCCAGTATGCGGGGATCGGGGTAGCCATGGGGAACGCCTCGCCGGCTCTGCTGCCCCACGCTGATTGGGTTGCTCCCCCCGTCACCGAAGATGGGGTGGCGGTGGCCATTGAGACCTTTATCCTCGGCTAGTTGCGGATGCAATGGTGAGCTTGGCAGATTCTCCTTTTCCCCAAGTCACGTTGCGTCCAGAACAGCAACGGGCATTGGCGTATCGGTCGGGGCCTCTGGGGATCGCGGCAGTTCCGGGGAGCGGCAAGACGTTTATCCTGGAGCTGCTAATCGCCGATCTCATCCTGAATCGCGGCGTTCCACCGGAGCGCATTGGGGTGTTCACCTACATGCGTTCGGCGCGAAGCAATTTGATCAACCGCATCAACCAACGCCTGCAACAGGCGGGCTATCCGGATCGCTTTACCCAAGCCTTCACCTTGCACTCGCTGGCGCTGCGGGTGTTGCGGGAGGTTCCCGGCCCTTGGGAAGAGCTGTCCATCCTGGAGGAATATGAACAGGAGCGCCTGCTCAGCCGTCTCTGCCGCGCCTGGCTCGCCCACCACACCCACCTCTGGGAGCCCTTGATCCCTGCCGAGAAGCCCCACAAGGTGGTCCGAAACCGGCTGCGGTTTCGACGCAGCTTCCAGCAGATGGTGCGGGCGGTGATCAGCACGGCCAAGAATCTGCGTCTGGGGCCGGAGGCGATCCCCACAACTACTCAGGGCTATCTGGGCTGGGCGGCCCCCATCTATGCTGCCTACCAAGCGGAGCTGCGTCGCCTGGGCAAGCTGGACTACGACGACCTGGGCTGGCAGGCAGTGGAGCTAATCGAGCGCGACCCGGCCCTGCGGCAGCAGGTGCAAAATTGGTACGACTACCTATTCGAGGACGAGGCCCAGGACAGCTCCCCCCTCCAAGAAGAGCTGCTGCGGCTGCTCAGCCAGCGCACCGGCAACCTGGTACGGGTCGGGGATCCCAACCAAAGCATCATGGGCACCTTCACCACTGCCGAGCCGCGGCTGTTTCGCGCCTTTTGTCAGGCCAATCCCCAGGTGACGTTGAAAGAGTCCAGCCGCAGCGCCCCCCAGATCCTGGAGTTGGCCAACCGCCTGGTGGACTGGGTGAACCAGAAGCACCCCATCCCAGCCCTGCGCACCGCCCTGGCTCCCCAGCACATTTGCCCGGCCAGCGCTGGCGGCCTAAATCCCCCGGCCAGCGAAGGGGAGGTGGTGTTTCGCCGGGTAGTCGGATCCCCGGAGCAGGAGCTGCAGGAGGTGACGCGGTGGGCCCTGGCAGCCGCCCAGGCTTTTCCCGACCAGACGGTGGCCATTCTGGTCACCACCAACGAGCTGGGGGGCAAGGCCCTCGACTACCTGCGGGAACTGGGGGCAGAGCAGGTGATCGATCTGTTGCGGGGCAACCCCAGCCAGCGGCGGGTGTTGCTGCAACTCAAGGGAATCATCGACTGGTTGGCCCAGCCCATTTCCTCTGCCCGCTTGGCCGCTGCTGTGGATCACCTGGCCGACTGGGCCGGGATCCCGCGCCTGGAGCTGGGGCCGATGCTGGACTGGATCCGCGCCTCGCTGCCGGAGCGGCTGCTATTTCCCCAGTTTGGGGAAGCCCCCACTTTGCCGGATAGCCCCTCTTGGCAAAACTTGGGCAGGCTGCTGCGCATCCTTGCCGGTTGGCTGCGGGCCGGGCGCTCCCCTTGGCCGGAGGTGCTCAATGTGATTGTCCAAAGCCTCTACCGCAAGCCGGAAGAGCTGTTTGTGGGTTGCTACGTCATCGACCAGTTGGAGCAGGTGCTGGGATCCCTGCCCGAGGTCGATTGGCAGGAGATTGCCCAAGAATTGCGGGTGATTCTGGATCGCCGCCTCAACAACCTGCCCTCGGAGATCTTTGCCTTCAACCCGGAGCCGGGCAGCATCACCGTTACGACTCTGCACCGCGCCAAGGGCTTGGAATGGGATCAGGTGTTCATCCCCCAGGTGTCGGCCTACGAGTTTCCCACCTACTCTGAAGAGCGACCGGTGGGGCTGAGGTTTTTGGAGGATGTCGATATGAGAGCAGAAGCCCTGGCCCAGTTGCGGCAGCTCAGCCGCAGAAGTTGTTGGGAGCAGCAGGCCGACTCGGCCACCGAGCAAGCCTTTTTGGATCTGGCCGCAGAGCGGCTGCGGCTGCTGTACGTGGGCATCACCCGCAGCAAACGGCGGCTTACCCTCTCCGTCTCCAGCCAATCTCGCTTTGGCGAAGAGCAGAGTGCATCGTTGGTGTTTCGCGTGTTGAGCCGCCCTTGCGAGGCAAGTTGACAGCGAGGCGCCCGGGCCTCTGGTTCTTCATTGCCCCGCGGCAGGCTGCTAGCATGGCTAAGCCCGATAGCGCCGCCTTGCGCGATGGGGCAGTCGTTTAAAAACATGGGTATTCTGCAATGCAACCTCGGCGTGTTGCCCGCGAACTGGCCCTGCTGGGGGTCAACCAACTGCCGGCCACAGCGGCCAAACTGAGCGAAAAACAACTGGAGGACTTGCTGCTGGCAGCCATCCGCGCTCTGCAGGAAGAGACCCATGAAACTCTCTCCACAGCGGCGGCGGAGATCCAGCGCAGCGATCGCCTGTTGCACGAGAGCGATCCCCTGTTATTGGCCGCTTCTGATGCCAAGGAAGAGGGCGGAGCTCGCTCTCTTACTGTCCGCCTTCAGCAGGCCCAACGACATCTGCAACGCTTGGAAACGGCTCTGAAGGAGGCCAACGCCGGCGACACCGTGCAGGGAGAATTGCTGGAGCTGGCCCACCAAGCCCAAGTGGCCCTCAGCAACGCCGGCCAAGCCCTAGAACACCTGGAACAGCGGCTGTACAGCGTCCGCCGCATCCTGGATGAGGTCGTTCAGTTGTCCCAAAAGGCGGTCAACCGGCTGGGAGTTGCCCTCTCCATGCCGGAGCTGTTGCACATTGCCCAAGCTCAAGAGGTACGCGCCTACGCTCTCCAACTGTTGACCGCCCTGCGCACCCATAAGGAGGCTATCGACGCCCGTTTGCAAGGGGTTTTGGTAGGCTGGCAACTGAAGCGGGTGGGGCGGATCGAGCGCGATATCCTGCGCCTGGCGGTAGTGGAAATGGAGATCCTGCGCAGCAGCCCCGACAAGGTCGCCATCAACGAAGCTGTAGAATTGGCCAAAAAATACGGGGATCCGGAGGCCGCCGCTTTTGTCAACGGGGTGCTACGGCGGGTGGTGGACAGCCGCATGGAAGCCCCTTTCGGTCGGAATCCTTCGCCAGCCGGGGATCTCAGAAGCTAGGCTCCTCACTGCCTTAGGGTGAAGGCCCTGCGTGGGGCAGATTGTTTGACCCTCCTACCGCCCAGGGGATTTTTACGCAGTCCGCAAGCGGACTCACAGAGGCGTTGTCAAGACACCTCTAGACAGTTCCTGGAGGCAAGGCCCCAAGGTTCTGCTGACTTTTCTGATCGCGTCAGCGGGACGGAGTCGTTGCAGGTTGGCTGAGACGGCAGTCTCTTCCGGACGCTTGCCACCGGTCGGGTTTTTCACCGTCTTAGGGGCTCGCCTGGGAACGGCACGCCTCGGTGATAACTATGCCATTGATGAGCAGCTAAAGTTGCTCACGGGCCTTTCCGCCCCGCACTCAAGTACGGGGCCAGCCAGCTATCCCTCTGTGTTTTCGATGGGGAAGCGGGCGATGAGATTCGAACTCACGACATCCAGCTTGGGAAGCTAGCGTTCTACCACTGAACTACGCCCGCAGGGATCCAGGCTCGACAACCTGGAGACTTTCCTAACGCATAGTTTAGCATTTCTTGGACGGGATCCCTGGTACAACAGAAGCAGCGTTCTACTTCTTTTGTTGATCCATGCCGGCCATCCTCCTGCTCTCCGGTAGTCCTGGCCCTCTTTCTCGGGAAGCCGCTGGCCCGCCACCGCGGTCGGAAGCGATTTTGCACCACGCTGCCGGGATCCTGTCCGGTCTGGGATTGACGACGGAGTTTGTCTCGGTGCGGGATTTGCCGCCAGAGGATCTGGTGCGGGTTAACTTTGAGAGCCCTCACCTCCAGCAGATTCAGGAAAAGGTGGCCCAGGCTGCCGGGATCGTCATCTCTGCTCCTGTCTATAAAGCTTCTTATCCAGGCGTGTTGAAGGCGCTGCTGGATTTGCTAGACCAGGATGCTTTTACCGGCAAGGTGATTCTCCCCATTGCCACCGGGGGAACCCTGGCCCACCTGCTGGCCATCGACTTTGCCATGAAGCCGGTGCTGGCCGTGATGGGCGCAACCCATATCTTGAAAGGGATCTACATCCTCAGCTCGCAGATCCAGTTTGAGGCCGACGGCACCCTGCGGCTGGAGGCCGACATTGAAGAACGTCTGCAAGCAGGGATCCGGGCGCTTGCCCAGGCGGTGAAATAACGATTTTTCGTTCATGCGGAAGCGCCCAGCCAACAACTGAAAGGCAACTCTCCGGTGCAGCCTTCAGGGATCCCTCAACAGCACCGTCGCAGTCACAGCGGCACTTTGTCCCAACCGGTCGAAAACCCGTAAACTGAGCAGGTAAGAGCCGGGCACCAAGTTCAAAGGGGGGCGGATGCGGAAGCGAGTAGTGCAGGACACGTTGCCGGAGACACAGTTGACCTGGGCTGCTGACAGCGTCTGCACCTCGATCCCCGACCATGACACCTGAAACGCCAGCTCCGCTGGGAGCCGCCCCGGCACCGACACCGAGACCCCAACCTCCAAAAAGCCGCCCCGGCTAACGGCGGCAGGAATGTCGCTGCTGGTGATTAGCGGCGGCAGAGGGGGGCTGGCAGTGAGCGCGGCGGCACCACAACCGACCAGAGCCACGCCCAGCAGGGCCAGCGTCAACCCCCAAGGTTTGGATCCCAGCTTGATCACAGGGCTCCCGCTTCAGAACTCCATCCCCCAAGTATAGAGGATGGAGGCAACATCTCTAGCGTTAGTTTTGGGAGAACTCAAAAATTCACGCTATAGGTGGTGTCAAGCTGGATATTTGCCCGGAGCATCTGCTAGAGTAAAGCCCATAATCTGTCGAGCAGCCGGGCTATGGAAGTGGAAGAGGAGCTGAAAGCTTTGCGGGCGCGCGTGCGCAACTTGGAGCGATCCCTAGCAGAGTCAGAGGCACTGTCATTGCAGCAGATTGAATGTACCCATCGCCTGGAACAGCAACTGCTGGAAGCGCAGGCCCAACTGCAGGAGCGGGAGCAAGCTTTGCAGGCTTGTCAAGAGGAGAAGGCGCGGCTGGAACAACGTCCTACCCTGGAAGCTTTTCAGCTCCAACAGCAGCACATTGAAGAGTTACAAAATCTTCTCTGGGAAATGGAGCGCCGACCCACGCTGGAGCACTACCAGATCCTGCAGCAACAGTTGCAGACCAGCCAAGCAGAAATCGAAACCCTGAAGGCAGAACTGCAGCGGCGCGTCGATCCGGCCCGGTTCTATCAACTGCAGCAGGAGCTCTGGGAGCTGAAACAGCAGGCCAACCAGTTGGGGGAATACGCCGTCAAGTTGCCGCAGGTACAGCTTTTACAAGCCCAATCGCAGCTCCGCATTCAAGCGCTGGAGGAAGAGAAGGCGCAGTTGCAGGCGCAAATCCAGGAGCTGGCCGCTCGGCCCTCTGCGCAGGAAATGGAAGCCCTACGGGCGGAGCTGGAGGCGGCCCACCGCCAGGCCGAGGCTGAGGGGCAGCGTCTCAAAGCCGAGCTGGAAAGCGAAAAGGCACGCCTGCAAGCCGACCTGAATGCAGCGCAGCAACGTCTTCGCGAATTGGAAGAACGCCCTTCGCAGGAGCAATGGGCAAGCTTGCAAGCGGAGCTGAACCAGTTGCGCCAACAAGCCTCTTTTGCCAAGGCCGAGCGAACCACCTTGCTGGCGGAGCTGCAGCAGAGCCAGCAGCGCCAGGCAGAACAGGCCCAGCAAATTGCCAAACTGGAGGCGGAGCTGCAGGCTCTGCGCCAAGAGCGAAAAGCCCAAGTGGATCCCAGCGGCGAGGCGGAGTCTCTGCAGACGCAGCGGCTCCTTGCTCTAGAAGAGCAAGTGCAGGCTCTCACCCGGGAGCTCGACGCCTTGCGGGCCGAACGGGATCAGCTTCTCCAAGAGCTGGCTCAGCGGCCCACCCTTGTCCAGTGGCAGGAAGTGCAGCAGCAGCTTCGGGAGCTGGCCCAGCGACCAACTCGGGAAAGCCTGGAAGAAGCCCGGCGGGCACAGGAGCTGGCGGAGGCCCATCATCTGGTTAGCCAGAAACAGATCGAGAAGCTGCAGCAGCAGGTGGCGACTTTGAAAACCGAGTGTGTGCAGGCCCACGCCTATGCCCAAACTCAGGAAAAAGAGGTGGCCCTGTTGTTGCAACGCAATCAGGAGCTGGAGGAGCAGCTAGCCGCTCTGCGGCAGTCGTCTGCGGCTCCTCCCCAAGCAGGTGTCGAGCTCAGGTCTGGCCGCCCGGCTCAGGAACGGGTTCAGGCGGCAGCTGAAGGGCCTGCTCCCTCCCCAGCGGTGGCTGCCGCCCCACCCACCAGCCGACCCACAACTGGGAGAACGCCCGCTGGTGGGATCCCACCCCTTGCCCTTGAGGAGCGGCAGGATCGGGCGGAGAAGCTGCTGAGACGCTCCGCCTTGGCGGCTGCACGGGCTGGGGGAGAAGGGGGCAGCCGCAGCCGCATCGAGTTGCCGGCTTTTGTACAGCGGCGGCCCTACTGAGGCTGCCATTCTTGCGGATCCAAGCGCTCTCCCGCCTGGAAACGGGGCCAGGCCCAGCGCAGCAGGGATCCCAACTGGGCGTGGAACCGCTCCGGCGCAAATTGCAAGGCATGGGTCCGAATCCGCTGCGGATCCCATTCCTGGCGCTCCGCCTGGCGCAGCCCTTCGACGAGGGCTTCCACCCTGGCTTCGGGGATGAGGATCCCCGTCTGGCCGTGGATGACGGTCTCGCGGGTGCCTCCCCGGTTCAGGGCGACCACAGGACGACCACAGGCTTGCGCCTCCACCGCCACCAGGCCAAAATCCTCTTCCCAGGGAAACAGCAGCAGCCGGCAATTGGCCAGCAGCTCCTGCAGGCGGTCTTGGGGCTGGTGGGGCAAAAACTCCACTTGCGGCCCTGCCAGTTGCTTCAGTCGCGGCAGCTCCGGCCCTTCCCCCACCACTACCAGGCGGCGGCCCAGCTGCTTACAGGCAGCGATCGCCAAATCCACCCGCTTGTAGGGCACCAGCCGGCCCACCACCAGGTCGTAGTCGGCTTGGGGATGGGTTACCGGCTCAAACCCCTGCAGCGGCACCGGCGGATAGATAACCACAGCCTCGCGGCGGTAGAGCTTGGCCAGGCGCCGGCGGATGTGCTGCGAGTTGGCAATCAATAGGTCTGGCCGCTGGGCTGCCACAAAGTCCCACTGGCGCAGGCGGTGCAACAGCCAGCGGCTGAGGGCGGCAAGCGGGCGGATCCCCGTCAACCCCTCCCGCTCCAGATAGAGCTCCTGGTTTTCCCAGAGGTAACGGGGCGGGCTGTGGATGTAGCTAAGGTGCAGAGTGGAAGGCCCTGTCAGGATCCCTTTGGCAAAGGCATGGCTGCTGGAGATGACGCAGTCATAGGCGGAGAAGTCAAAGCTCTCGTAGGCCAAGGGCATCCAGGGCAGCAGGTACTTAAGGCGGTTGTGATAGTTGCGCCGCAGCACCCCCAGCCAGCGGGCCCAGCCCTGCAAAAACGAGGTGTAAACCGACCGCTGCTGCCAGCTCGGCGGCAAGGTGTGGGACGAGAAGAGGCTGACGTAGAGAGGTGCCTGTGGGGCAAAGGCAAGGAGCTCCTGCAAAACCTTTTCCGATCCCCCTGGCCAGATCAAATACTCGTGCACCAGCGCCAGGCGCTGCGCCCAGGAGGGATCCCAAGCAGGCATGGCTAGGCTTGGGTCGAGGGGGACCTTTTGCCGATGGGCCCGCTTACTTGCCTGGCTTTCTCGTCCAGCCGTTCGCTGATGTAGGCGTAGATCTCGCGGAAGCGGGGCACTGCCCGCATCTCTAGGCGGCTGCCGTCTTTGAGGGTGAGCACCATATCGCCCCAGGTGCCTAGGCCCCGTGGCACCGTCACCACCTTGGCAATCTCTTTGTAAGTGACATCAGAGCGCTCCTTGCCGCCCCAGCCGCCGATCACAGTGATGCGACGGTTGGTTATCCGGTAGTGAACCCAAAGCTTGCGCACCAGGGCGCCCACAAACAGAGGCAAGCCAACGAGGGTGAGGCCGAGGAAGGAGTTCAACACCAGATCGCCCGTGTGAGGGCCGCCCTCAAAAAAAACTTCTTCTTTGATCGCCATGCTCAGCCCACCTAATGTCGAATGTCAGCATCAACAATGCTAAAAACAATCTTAAGCTAAACGGTTTCTCACCCCAACTGTCTGCCGAGTTAGCGGTGGATGCGGGATCGAGTCAGTTTTTGGAGGGCTTGCCCCGAGCGGTAGGTAGCCAAGATCAGGTGAACAAACAACACCATCACCACCAGCGCCACCGCCACCGCCCCGACATTGCCCAGCCAGCCCCACCCTTCCAGACCTGTCAGAGCCACCAAAGCCCAAGAGGCAGGGTGCAGCATTCCCCCCAAAAGAAGAATCTGGGAGAACAGGTGCCCGGCTGTGAAGCGGGATCCCAACGCCACCAGCGCCAGGCCGCCGCCGATGTTGATCAGCCCCATATTGCCCAAAAAGGCGTAGCAGATGTGCCAGGCGTACTTTTGTTTGGGCACCTCTTGCCAGGAAAGGGGTTCCCTAGGGATCCCTGGCAAATCTTGCGGAGCGGGCAGCAGCGGCTGAACCTGACTGAGGATGAGGCCCAGGACGATGGCTGCCAGCAGCATCACCACTCCCGCCTTTACATTGAGCTTGCCAGGGATGGCCAATTCAGGATGTGCCAACATTGCAGGTTCTCTCGATCCCGTCCTAGCCTATCCTGTCTTTGCCCCCAACCGGCAGATTGGCCAGCGGACTGCTGGCTGGAGAGGCTTGGCTATCCGGATAGAGCGGCGTGCCGCAGCGCTTACAAAACTGGGCATCCTCATCGTGCTGGGAGAGGCCGCATCCCGGGCAGGCCCACTGCAGCGAGGTGCCGCTTTTCACCAGTTGCTTGATCAGCTCCCCTACTTGCCAAGGGATCAGGGCCACGCCCGTCAGGATCATCAGCACCGTCAACAGCCGGCCCAGCTCAGAGGTGGGGGTGAGATCCCCAAACCCTACCGTGGTCATGGTAACAACCGAAAAGTAGAAAGCATCCAAAAAGGTGGCAAAAGCGCCGGGATTGGCCGGATGTTCCACCTGGTAGATGAGGCCAGAGTAGACGAAGACAATCGCAAAGAGAGTAAAAAGGATGCGCAACAAGATGCGGGTGTCGGCGGAGATGACCTGACCAAAGAGGGTCTTGCCCTCCACCAGGCGCAGCAGCCGCAAGATACGAAACCAGCGCAAGAGGCGGATAAAGCGAATATCCGTCAGCCCGGCAAAAAAAGGCAAAATCGCCAGCAAGTCAATGAGCGAATAGAGGCTGAAGACGTAGCGCAGCTTCTGCAGGGCCGCTGCCCAGCGCAGTAGATATTCCACCACGAATAGGCCGAGGATGAGGCGATCCAGCCGCTCCAGCCCAAGGCGGAGTTGGGGGGGAATGGGGTAGGTCTCCACTACAAAAAAGGCAGACGAACAGAAAACCAGCACCGCCACCAGCCAATTGACCCAGCGGCTTTCGGGTGTGTCCTGATCCCCCCAGTAGCGCTGGAGGAGGCCAGCAGGGGCAAGCTCAGTTTGGGTGGCCTGGGAGGGTAGGGTGGTCACAGACGGGATCCCGTTGGGAAGAGATCGAGAGGGTTTCCCTTGAGCGCCTATCGGGC
This sequence comes from Synechococcus sp. W60.3, assembly GCF_047502615.1. Lineage (NCBI taxonomy): Bacteria > Bacillati > Cyanobacteriota > Cyanophyceae > Synechococcales > Synechococcaceae > Synechococcus > Synechococcus sp. W60.3. The sequence goes on from NZ_JANSHJ010000004.1 coordinate 11,868, forward strand.
GTACCTTGACTAGGTTAATGGAAACTAGTAGTAGAGCAAACTTCAGTCCTGCAAACGTCTAGGCTTGAGTTGAGCATTGAATCGATGTTGCCTCCCATTGTCCTGGCTTCGCAATCTCCTGCCCGCCGCCAATTGTTAGAAGCTGCCCGGATCCCTTTTCGCGTTCAACCCAGCTACTTTGACGAAAGCCAAATCCAGAGCCCGGATCCGGTGGAGCTGGTGCAGAAGCTGGCTGCGGCCAAAGCCGAAGCGGTGGCGGCTCAGCAACGGGAGCCCGTCTTGGTGATCGGGGCTGACTCCGTGCTCTACCTAGGGGGGGAGATCCTGGGCAAGCCGGCCAATGCTCTAGAGGCGGAACGGCGCCTGCGGCAAATGCGGGGCGAAGTGGGAGAGCTCTACACGGGCCATGCCTTGATTGACACGAGGCAGAACCGCCGCCTCGTCCACTATGCGGTAACACGGGTGTTTTTTGCCAAGCCCAGCGACGAGGAGATCCGCGCCTACGTGGCCACCGGCGAGCCGCTCAATTGTGCTGGCTGCTTTGCCATTGACGGCCGCGGCAGCTTGTTTGTGGAGCGGATCGAGGGGTGCCCTGGCAACGTCATTGGGCTGAGTTTGCCGTTGCTGCGGCGCATGATCCAGGAATTGGGCTATTCCCTCACCGAAGCCTGGAATTAGCCGTCTAGATGCCGCTTGAGCAGCTCGTTGGCCAGCTTGGGATCCGCCCGTCCTTGGGTTTTTTTCATCAGTTGCCCGACAAAGTAGCCGAAGAGCTTGGTTTTGCCCTCCCGGTACTGCTGCAGTTGCTCGGGGTTCTCGGCCAGCACCTCGGCGATCATTGGCTCCAAGAGGCTGCTATCGGAGATCTGGGTCAGGCCCTTGGCCTCCACCAGGGCGCGGGCCGAGCCGCCTTTTTCCAGCAGCTCCGGCAGGATCTCCTTGGCAATTTTGCTGGAAATAGTGCCTTGCTCGATGAGGCCGATTAGCTCAGCCAGGGTTTCCGGCTTCAAGGCGATGTCCGGGTAGTCCAGCTTGTGGGTGTTGAGGTAGCTGGCGATGTCGCTCATCATCCAGTTGGCGGCTGCTTTCGGGTCGGCACCGGCGGCGATCACGGCTTCAAAGTATTCGGCGGTGTTGCGTTCATCGCTGAGGTAGCGGGCATCGTACACCGAGAGGCCGTACACCTGTTGGTAGCGCCGCCGCTTCACACTGGGCAATTCCGGCAGCTCCGCCTGCCAGCGGGCTTTTTGCGCTTCCGTCACACGAATGGGCGGCAGATCCGGCTCCGGAAAATAGCGGTAGTCGCTGGATCCCTCTTTCTTGCGCATGCTGATGGTGCGCTGGCTGTTTTCTTCCCAGAGGCGGGTCTCCTGTACGATGGGCTCGCCTGCTTCCACGGCCTTAACTTGGCGGTTGAACTCGTACTCGATGGCCCGCTGGATGGCGTTGAAGGAGTTCATGTTCTTGATTTCCACCTTCGTGCCAAAGGTCGGGGAGCCCAGCGGGCGCACCGAGATGTTGACGTCGCAGCGCAGGGATCCCTCCTGTAGGTTGCCATCGCACAGCCCGGCGTAGCGGAGGATGCGGCGCAGCTCCTGTACATACTCGGCTGCTTCTTCCCCAGTGCGGATATCCGGCTCGCTGACGATCTCGATGAGGGGAACTCCTGCCCGGTTGAAATCCACCAGGGAATAGCTGGATCCCGACAGCCGATCGCTGCCGGCATGCACCAATTTGCCCGCGTCTTCTTCTATGTGCAAACGGGTGATGCCGATGCGCTTGCTGCGGCCGTCGCTGAGCTGGATCTCGACCCAGCCGTGGGTGGCAATGGGCAGGTCGTACTGGGAGATTTGGTAGTTTTTGGGCAGGTCGGGGTAGAAGTACTGCTTGCGGTCGAACTTGCTGTAGGGGGCGATGGTGCAATTGAGGGCCAGGCCAGCCTTGACCGCGTATTCCAGCACCTTCTCGTTCAGCACGGGCAGGGTGCCGGGCAGGCCCATGCAGACAGGGTCAATTTGGGTGTTGGGGGGAGCGCCAAAGGCCGTCGCGCTGCTGGAGAAGATCTTGGAGCGGGTGCTGAGCTGGCAGTGCACCTCCAGCCCAATCACAGCTTCGTATTCCACTTTGGCAGGGGCAGCAACCGTCATGGCCAAACGAGAAAGAGTAGGTTTTCCCATTCTAGTGGGATATCGCTAGCTGCTGAGCTGCTGCCTCAAACGGTGGGGCGGATCTCGAAGGTGGAGAGGCCTTCGGGTGGCTCGAAGCGGTGTTCGACGGCCTCCACCCGCGAGCCGGGGCTGCCCTGCTGGCACCAGCGCAACATCGCCTCCACCGCCGCCGGGGATCCTTCAAAAACCGCCTCCACCCGGCCATCCCGCAGATTGCGCACCCAGCCGTGGACGCCGGCGTTGCGGGCCATGGCTTCGGTGTAGGCCCGAAACCCCACTCCCTGAACCCGCCCGCGCACCCAAACGTGAACACGAACCCTGTCGCTCATGCTGAGGGGGATCCCTCCGAGGTGTTGCCAAGTTCTGAAGCCGAGGGCGACTCGGCTGGCTGGGCCGTAGCTTTCTCCGCCTGCTGCTCTAGGCGCTGCCAGAGAAAGTTGACAAGGGCAACCAGTCCCACGATCCCCAGCGAGATCCCGCCGGCGTACCCAATGGCTTGCCACAGCACAGGAGACATAGGCCAACCTCGCTGGTGCAGAAAGCTCCCTTCTGACCTTACCAGACGGAAACCCCAGAGAGAGGGGATCCCTGGCGGCTTGGCCCTCTCCTCGACAACGCCCTCCAAGCTGGACAAGATTCGGCACAATGGGGAGAAGTGTTGCTAGCGAGCAGTTGAGAAGAGGCCATGGCCCACAAACTCTGGATCGACGGCCAATGGGTTGACAGCCAAGGGGGAAACCTGATGGTCATCGAGAACCCGGCTACGGGCGAGCAATTGGCGGAGGTGGTGGACGCCAGCCCTGCCGATGTGGATCGGGCGGTGCAGGCGGCCCACACGGCTTTCTACGATGGCCGTTGGTCGAAGCTCACCCCCGGCGAGCGATCCCTGGCCCTCTGGAAGTTGGCGGATCTCATCGAAGCTCGCGCTGCCGAGCTGGCCCGTCTGGAGTCGGAAAACACCGGCAAGCCCTACGAGCTGGTCAGCTTGGGAGGGGATCTGGCCTTTGCGGTGGATAACCTGCGTTTCTTTGCCGCTGCCGCCCGCGACATCCATGGTTTGAGCGCCGGAGAATACGCCAGAGGTTACACCTCGCTATTTCGCAAGGAGCCAGTGGGGGTGTGCGCGCAAATTACCCCTTGGAACTACCCGCTGCTGATGGCCGTCTGGAAGATCGGCCCCGCCCTGGCTGCCGGCTGCACAGTAGTGCTCAAGCCCGCTCCCACCACCCCTCTGACTACCCTGATGCTGGCGGAGCTGACTGCTGAGGCCGGGATCCCGCCGGGGGTGGTCAACATCGTTACCGGAGGCGATGCTACCGGCCAAGCCCTGGTGGAGCACCCGCAGGTACGCATGGTCAGCCTCACCGGCTCTACTGCCACTGGCAAGCAGGTGATGCGGACGGCGGCAGACACTCTCAAGCGGGTGCATCTGGAGCTGGGAGGCAAAGCCCCGTTTTTGGTTTTCGAGGATGCCGACGTGGAGACTGTGGCCGCCAAGGCTGCTTTTGCCGCCACCTTCAACAGCGGCCAGGACTGCACGGCAGCCACCCGCCTCTATGTGCACGAGAGCAAGCTGGCGCAGATGCAAGAGGCCATCGTCGAGGCGATGCGCAAAGTAAGGCTGGGATCCCCTTTTGAGGCGGGGGTGGAGATGGGGCCCTTGGTCTCGGCAGCCCAGCGGGAGCGGGTGAGGGGATTTGTGGAGCGGGCCAAAGCCGAGGGAGCCAAGGTGCTGACCGGCGGGCGGATCCCTCCTCAGTTTGACCGGGGCTACTACTACGAACCCACAGTGATTACCCATGTCGATCAAAAAGCGGAGATCGTGCAGAGTGAGGTTTTTGGGCCGGTCCTCACGCTCGGCTCGTTCCGCGAAGAAGCGGAAGCGCTACGCCTGGGCAATGACGTCCTATACGGGCTGGCGGCTTCTGTGTGGACTCAAGACCTCGGACGAGCCATGAAACTGGCCGCCGATCTGGAGTTCGGAACCGTCTGGATCAACGATCATCTCCCCATCGCCTCCGAGGCTCCCCACGGCGGCTTCAAGCAATCGGGATTTGGCAAAGATCTCTCGGCAGAGGCCGTGCGAGAGTATCAAATTGCCAAGCATGTGATGATTGCTACTTGTTGAGGGGTGGCTCTGGCAACCTCGTTCGAGGAAGAGGCTAGCGGTAGCCAGTTGGCAAGGCTCCGGGAAACTCCTACAAGCGATAGACTTGAGTGCATGTCTCCCTACCTCGAGCCCCTATCGTGCCGATGGCCACGTTCTACTCCTCAACCTCAGGATCGGCAGCTCTAGCCCCTCCCCGCACTTTCCCTCTTACCGCCGTGGTCGGCCAGCAAACCGCCAAGCTGGCTCTCCTGTTGGCGGCGGTGGATCCCAGCTTGGGAGGAGTGGTGCTGGTGGGGCCGCGCGGCACGGCCAAGTCGGTCTTGGCCCGAGGGATCCACGCCCTGCTGCCCCCCATCGAGGTGATTGCCGGCTCCTATTGCAACGACGACCCGGCGCGGCCCGAGACCTGGTCGGACTGGGCCAAGGCCCGCTACCCCCAGGGAACGACACCCCCCACCCAGGTGATAGCCCCTCCCTTTGTCCAAGTGCCTTTGGGGGTGACCGAGGATCGGCTCTTGGGATCCGTGGATGTGGAGGCCTCGGTGAGGCAGGGGGAAACGGTTTTTCAGCCGGGGCTCTTGGCTGCCGCCCACCGCGGCGTGCTCTACGTGGATGACATCCACCTCTTGGACGACGCCATCGTCAACCTGCTGCTGACGGTGGTGGGAGATGGGGTCAACCGCCTGGAGCGGGAAGGGCTGAGCCTGCAACACCCCTGCCGGCCTCTCTTGGTGGCCACCTACAACCCCGAAGAGGGATCCCTGCGCCCCCACCTGCTGGATCGCCTGGCGCTGGTGGTGCCGGTGGGGCAGGAGCTGAGCCTGGAAGAGCGCAGGGAAATTGTCCAGCGGGCAACGCAATTTGTCGACGCTCCCGAGTCCTTTCTGGCGGAACACCAAGCGGAACTGGAGGAAATCCGCACCCGCATTCTCCTGGCGCGGGAGTGGCTGCCCCAGGTCAAGCCGCAGCGGGAACAGCTCCTCTACCTGGTGCAGGAGGCCATCCGCGGCAACGTCCAAGGGCACCGGGGAGAACAATTTGCCCTGCGAGCCGCCTGTGCCCTGGCGGCGCTGGAGGGGCGGGATCGCCTCCTGGCCGAGGATCTGCAGCAGGCCGTGCAGCTGGTGCTGCTGCCCCGCGCCCGTTACGACCCCGACCAGCCCCCGCCTCCCCCCCCGCCACCATCCCAACAGTCGGATCCCCCGCCGCCGGATCCCGACAAGGATGGGGAAGATAGAGAGGAAACGGATCCCCAACCGGAAAACCTGAGTCTGCCGGAAGAGTTTTTCTTCGAGCCGGAGCGCATTGCCCTCGACCCGCGCCTGCTGGCCTTTGCCCAGTCCCTCAACCAGCAGGGAAAAACGGGATCCCGCAGCCTGGTGTTCAGCGCCGACCGGGGCCGCTACGTCAAGCCCATCCTGCCCCAGGGCGCCAATCCCCGCATCGCCGTCGACGCCACTCTGCGGGCGGCTGCCCCCTACCAGAAAAGCCGCCGCCAGCGGCAGCCGGGGCGGGCCGTCATTGTTGAGCCCGGCGACATCCGCGCCAAGAAGCTGGCCCGCAAGGCAGGGGCCTTGGTGATCTTCGTGGTAGACGCCTCCGGCTCCATGGCCCTCAACCGCATGCAGGCGGCCAAAGGCGCCGCCCTGCGCCTGCTCACTGAGGCCTACCAAAACCGCGACAAAGTTGCCCTGATTGCCTTTCGCGGCGAGGCTGCCGAGGTGCTGCTGCCCCCCACCCGCTCCATCGAGCTGGCCCGCCGCCGCCTGGAATCCCTGCCCTGCGGCGGGGGATCCCCACTGGCCCATGCCCTCACCCAAGCGGTCCGCCTGGGGGTGAACGCCCGCGCCAGCGGCGACGTGGGAGAGGTGCTCCTGGTAGCCCTCACCGATGGCCGGGCCAACATCCCCCTCAGCCGCTCCCTGGGACGCAGCGAAAGCGATCCCATCGACCTGAAGCAGGAGCTGCGGGAGATCGCCCTGCGCATCCGCGCCCTGGGATTGAAGCTGCTTCTCATCGACTCGCAGAGCCGCTTTGTAACCACCGGTTTCAGCGCCGAGCTGGTGGAACTGGCGGGCGGACGGTACTTTCATCTGCCCCGCGCCACCGACCAGGGGATCGCAGCCGTGGCCCGCTCGGCCATGCAAGAGGGACGCCCATACCCTTGAGAGAGCAGCTCTCCCTCGGTAGGAGCTGTAACTTTTCTTAATGGTTGGTTATGATCCCTGTAGGCGCTCTTAGCTTGCCCTATGGTCACAGGACTCCTGCCAGAACTCTCTTTGCCTCATCCCATGCTTACTGACTGGGTCAGCCGGGGAGTGAGCGCAGCCATTCGCGCTCTCTTCAAGCAGGCAGAGCGGCTGGAGGCGCGCGTGCGGGCAGAGCCCATTGCCAAGCTGTTGCAAGGACGCATCGACAGCTTTGAGCTGGTGGGCCAGAACCTGCAGATGTACAACGGCCTGCGGCTTTCGCTTTTAGAGCTGTTTTGCAACGCTGTAGCCATTGACTTTAGCCAAATCTGGCAGGGTCGGATTAAGCTGCGGCAGCCGGTGCAGGCCAGGATGCGGGTGGTGCTGAGCGAAGCGGATCTGGCGCGATCCTTTAACACGCCTTTTGTGCTGAACAAGCTGGCTCAGGTGGATCAGGGGGGCAAGCCGCTCTCATTTCATCAGGTCGAGGTTCACCTCACCCCAGAGCAGCGGTTGCGATTGCAGGCCGAGGTTCAGCCAGGGGGAGAAAAGCCCTTGCAGGTGGGCTTTTCCGCTCGCATCGAGGTGCTAGAACGTCGCCGCATTTGCCTTGCCGATCCGCTGTTTGAGGGCGACACGGAGGAGGGGCGGGCCCTGAGCCGAGCCTTGGTGGATCACCTGAATGCGCTCCTGGATTTGGATCGGCTAGCCCTGCAAGGGAGCAAGCTGCGACTAGATCGGGTGTGCCTACAGCCTCACCAGATGATCCTCTACGGCAGCGCTGCTCTGGTGCGGTTTCCCACCCGCTAGCCCCCCTGGGAAAATGCTTGACAACCTTTTGGAAGGCGGGTACGCTCAGGGGTGGTGAGGAGTGAAGAGAAGAAGCCTCTGGGGTCGAAACACGGACAGACGCCCAGAGGTTTTTTCATGACCTGCTCAGCCTCAACGGGGACACCGCCATCCCTACCTAGCCTCCGAGTTTTAACTATTCTCAACCACAGGGGATGGGGGACTTTTCCCAACACCCCGGCCTCTTGCCCCAATTGGGAAAAAGCCTGTCCCCCCAAACTGGCTACGACCCTTTGAATTCAGGCTGGGACATAGCACCTGCCACAACTTTTTTTGCTCGAAAAGGTTCCAAAGAGTCTCCCCTGAGCCTCAGGGGTCTTGGTTCAGTTGCAAGTCCCCTCCCAGGTCATCGCCTGCCAGAAGACCGCAGAAGGTTGGTGCAACACAATGCGATTGCCATCGGGATCCCGGAAGTCCACCTCCTGGCCGTGAAAGGCCTGCCGCAGCGGCGAAACGGAGATCTGGTGCTCCGCCAACACCGCCGCCAGGGATCCCAGGCATGCCGCCAGATCCTGCACCTGCAGGCAAAGACTTGCTGCTCCCGCCTGGGCGGCAAACTCTGGATGGAGACTGCGGTAGAGGCCCAGTCGCAGGCCAGGCAGGCGAAACTCCACATACACTGGCTCTCCCTCCCTGGAGAGCTGGACTTGGGGCGGGATCCCCAAGAGGGCCTGGTAAAAGTGCAACAAACGGGGCAAATTGGGGGTGGCCAAGCTCAGCAAAGCTGCAGCAATCTGCATCGCAACCGGAAAAAGGAAGCTACTCATTCTAATCCGAACTTCCGCTGATAGCCAGCCCTAACTGCGCCACTCGGAAAGGGATCCCCGCCTCTCCTAGGATTGGACTATAGTAGGTAGCGAGACTTGCTGCTCTTTCTTCACGAATAAAAACTGGAGCAACCTACCGTGGGGCTATTCAGCCGATTTTCCCGTGACATGGGCATCGATCTGGGCACGGCCAACACCCTAGTCTATGTGGCTGGCCGCGGCATTGTCCTACAGGAGCCCTCTGTCGTCGCCATCGACCAAAACACCAAACAACCGCTGGCCGTGGGGGAAGATGCCAAAAAAATGTTGGGCCGTACCCCGGGCAACATCGTGGCTGTGCGTCCTCTGCGGGATGGGGTGATCGCCGACTTCGACACGGCGGAGATGATGCTGAAGCACTTCATCCAGCGGGTGCATGGAGGTCGTTACTTGATCGCCCCGCGCATCGTCATCGGGATCCCAAGTGGGGTGACCGGCGTAGAGCGACGGGCAGTGATGGAAGCGGCCCTGCAAGCCGGCTCGCGGGAGGTGTATTTGGTGGATGAGCCGGTGGCAGCAGCCATCGGCGCGGGGCTGCCGGTGCAAGAGCCCACCGGGAACATGATCATCGACATCGGCGGCGGCACCACCGAGGTGGCCGTCCTCAGCTTGCAAGGGATCGTCCTCAGCGAGTCGGTGCGGGTGGCAGGAGACGAGCTGAGCGAGGCCATCATTCAGTACATGAAAAAAGTTCACAATCTCACCATCGGGGAGCGCACTGCCGAAGAGATTAAAATTCAAATCGGCTCTGCCTACCCAACTCAAGAGGAGATGACCATGGAAGTGCGGGGGCTGCATTTGCTTTCGGGTTTGCCCCGCACTGTGACGGTGAAGAGCACTGAGATCCGTGAGAGCATGGCCGAGCCCCTCTCGGTCATTGTGGAGGCCATCAAGCGCACCCTGGAGCGCACGCCGCCGGAATTGGCGGCAGACATCATCGACCGCGGCATTATGTTGGCGGGAGGGGGGGCGTTGCTCAAGGGGCTAGACGCCCTGATCAGCCATGAGACCGGGATCCTGGTTCACATTGCCCCGGATCCCCTCAGTTGTGTGGTGCTCGGTACAGGGCGGGTTTTGGAGGATTTCAAAACCTTGGGTCGAGTGTTGAGCGGCAGCTTCAAGGGTTAGAGGAGTTTCCTCTGAATCCCTGATTCGAGGTGTGAGTCGAGTGGGTTAGAGAGGTATTGCTTGAATCGGCTACACCAGTGGTGGATGCGTTATGGTTTGGGGTTGCTCCTGTCTGCTTCGGCGATAGGAGGGGCGTGGGCTTTGCGCCAGACCCAGGGATCCCTGCTGGTGGAGCTGTACAGTTGGCTCACCGCACCCATCCGTCCACCTGTGGATCCTGACGCCGTACTTAGCCAGGCCGCCACCCGCGAGCTACAGGCCCTGGTGGCCGAGCTGCGGCACCAAAACCGCGAGCTGAAGCGCCTGCTGCAATTTACCGAGCAAATGCCCCAAGCAGGGATCCCGGCGGCGGTGGTGGGCCGCAGCGCCGATCACTGGTGGCAACAGCTCACCCTCAGCCGCGGCAGCCAGCATGGGGTCAGGGTAGGAGATGTGGTTATGGCACCGGGGGGATTGGTCGGGCGGGTTGAGGCGGTAACCCCCAACACCAGCCGCGTGCTGCTTATTAGCGATCCCACCAGCCGTGTCGGGGTGATGCTCAGCCGCAGCCGGCACATGGGCATCTTGCGGGGCACCGGCACCCAGAACGCCATCTTGGATTTTTTCGATAAGGATCCCAAAGTGGAAGTGGGGGATGTGGTGGTAACTTCGGGCCTGAGCAGCTTCTACCCGGCGGGGGTTGTGGTGGGAACGGTTCGAGCCATCAACCTGGATGCCAGCCCTGCCCCACAAGCCACAGTCGAATTGTCGGCGCCCCTGGGCCTCTTGGAGTGGGCCTTGATTTACCGCTATGCTCAACCTTAAGTCTCGCCTCAATTGGCTGGTCACCGCCTTGTCAGGGCTGTTGGCGGTGGTGGCCCCTTGGTGGCGGGGGCCGGGCTTGGAGCTGGCGGGCCTAACCCCCGATTGGCCCCTGATCTGGGTGGTGTGCTGGAGCGTGCGGCGCAAGGCTTGGCAGGGGGCTGTTGCCGGGATCACATTGGGTTTTCTGCAGGATGCCCTGACCAACCCTTATCCTACCCATGCCCTGGGGTTGGCGGTGGTCGGGATCCTCACGGCCAAGTTGCAGAAGCAGCGCTACATGCAAGAGGACTTCATCTCCGTGGCTTTGATCGTCTTCGGCATGGTGGTGATTGCCGAGACGCTGATGGCGCTGCAATGGATGTGGCTGACGGCCTCTCAGGGATCCGCTGGCCTCGAGCCGGCGGAAATGGCAACTTGGTTGGATGGGTTGGCAAACTCCTCGCCCGCCGCCGGCGCCATTGGCGGCGATGGCCCCCGTTCTCTGGAGAGCATCTGGTGGAACCATCAGCGCAATGCCCTCACGTCGGCCATTTTAAGCAGCCTGTGGGCCCCCGCTCTCTATTGGCCCCTCAGCCGTTGGTGGCAATCTCAAGAGCGGGATTTGAGAGAGACCTAGCTGCAGGTTCTACCGCCAGTGATCTGCATTCCCCACAGCCGCTGCCGGGCGCGATGGGACATCGGTTGCACAGCTACTGCTCCCAACGGCGGCAAAACGGTTCCTTGCCCCATTTCCTCTCTCCCTAGGAGAGGAACGGGGGGTGAGGGCTTGGGGTCGCTCTCAGAGGGATCCGTTTTCGCCTAAAATGACAAAGCCCTCTGCCACCCACTGCCAACGGGCCAACAGACTCTGGGCCAAGCGGATGGGAAGGTGTTGAGGTTGACTCGATTGAGGGAGAGGGATCCATGCCTCATACCATCGTCACCGATATTTGTGAAGGCGTTGCCGACTGTGTGGAGGCCTGCCCCGTCGCCTGCATTCACCCTGGGGACGGCAAAAATGCCAAAGGCACCGACTACTTCTGGATCGACTTTGCCACCTGTATTGACTGTGGCATCTGTCTTCAGGTTTGCCCTGTGGAAGGGGCGATCCTGCCGGAGGAAAAACCGCACCTGCAGCGAGTGCCCAACTAGCCCGGCGGGCTGCTTCTTCCCAATTTTGCAATTGCCTTTCAGCCCAGAGAAGCCAAAGCCACAACGGCGCTGGTCAACCAGTTCAAGGACAGGAGCCCGCCCAGGAAGGCCAACGGGATCAGACCCGCCAGGCGCCACCACTCCAGATCCAGCGCCACCGCTGCCGCCCGCACCTGCCAAACCACAAACCACAACAGCGCCACGAACCCCAACAGGGATCCAGCCACTCCGCCCAAGGATTGGGCAGGTCCCAGCAGCAGCCAGGGCAGGCCAGCAAAGCCCGTCAGGCAGAGGAGCGACGCAAAAGAAGGGGCAGCCCGCCCAAAACAAAAGGCCAGCGCCTGCAGCAGGGCCGCCAGGCTTACCCATCCCAGGAAGCCTGCCAGCAGCGCCAGCACCATGCTCGGCAGGTTTACCCCGAAACGACGCACAGCCTCGAGAATGTTCAGCAGCGCCACCACCCCAAAAGCTTGCCAGAGAACAGGCTGTTGCCGCAGCGAGCGAAAGGTGGGCTCCGGCAGAAACCAAGCGCCGTAAATGTTATCCAACAAAGAGTCGAGCATGGCCGGCAAAAAGTCGGTCTGCCCTCCTATCCTAGCCCAACGACAAGAGGGCTCCTCCAAAGCCAAGCAAATGCCGATCCCGTCCTTGGCAAAGCCCTGATGAGCACTTGACAAGCACGGCCCGCAGATGCGGTATGATGGGCTAAGGATTCTGAGGCGTTGGTGACTGCCGTTACGTTTTTGCGATCGATACCCTTCGACAATTAGGACGGGTGTGGATGTGAGAGCAGTAAGCCAAACTCGATTTGGAAACTATCGATAGTCATCCCCGATGTCCTACACTGGCTTTTCCAGGTCGAAAACCACGGTAAAACGGCGCAATAGGATCCTCAAGAAGGCTCTCGCTGGAGGGCCTTCTTGCTCTTAATGGCTGCACGGGATCCCTCGTCAGGCAAGTTTTGAGGGGAGCTGAGGTGGTTGTGGGATGGGGGTTAGGCGGCCTGTTGTTTGGCCTGTTGGCAATTTTGAACGGCAGGGATGCGGCGCCAATTTAAGTTAGCAAGCACCAGGGCGCTGAGGGGACGGGTGTGAGCCAGCAGCCCGGCAAGGAGCAGCAGCCAACGGCTCAAGGCAGAGCCGGCCAACAGCCAATGGATGAGCAGAGCTGCCCCTCCTCCTTCTACCCCTGCCGCCAAGACCCAGGCCCAGGCAACTTTCCCATGCCGGGACAGGAGGATCCCTTGCAATCCACCGACGCCAAGCCCCACCAGCAAGCCACGCAGCGGGCTGGCCATCGCCTGCAAGGCGTTCTGCAGCCAGGGATCCCTGGGATCGAAAGCGAAGGTTGCCATCCCCGCCTCCAGGGTATCTGCTGCTACCCAACCCAAAGCGGTGGCCAGCAGCGTGGCCGCCACCCACCGCCAAGAGACCTGCCGCCGCAATACCGCCCACTGGAGTAGCCCCATCCCCAAGCCCAGGCCGGCCCCGGCCACCGCTCCTTGGAGCGAACCCAAAGCAGCCAGCAGGGGAGCTGCCGCCCCCAGCCCCAGATAGCCGATCCCAGCCGCCGCCCAATTGGCCAGGAGCCAGCCCAGGGCCAATCCTTTGCTCTGGCGGGGCTTGCCTGAGGTGGGGAGGGTGGGCTTCTGGTGGGGGCTAACCTGTTCCTGGCCGACCTGCTGTTCGACCTCGCGCAGCCCCTGTTCTGCCGAGGGGTTACCCGGCTCCAGCCGCAGCACTCCTTGATAGTCCATCTGGGCAAGGCCCCAATGGCCCTGCCGCTGGTGGGCCAGGCCGCGGTATAGGTAGTAGCGGGCTTCGTTGGGGGCACTCTGGATCAGCTTGTTAAGCAGGTGGACAGCCATTTTGTATTCGCCTGCCTCGATCAAACGCACCGCCCGCTGCAGCTCTTCTTCCTCAGCTTCCGAAACAGGGGCGGCTCGGCTCTGCTGGGTGGCTTGCTGGCCAAAGCCGGCAGGGATCCGCTGCAGAGGAGCCTTTTGAGGGGGAGGCGGGATCTTGTCCCCATAGACGGCTCGGAGCTGCTGGGCCAGCTCCTCCATGGTGGCCGGGCGAAGGGCAGGGTCTTTCTCCAAGCAACGCAGCACCACCTTTTCTAGGGCCTCAGGGATGGGGTGGGGCAGCGGATGGTCTTGAAAAGGGCGGGGCTTTTGAAAGTTGTGGACGTGGTACCAGCCCTGCAGGGTGTCGGTCTCTGGCTCGAAGGGCAACGCACCGGTTAACAGCTCGTACAAAACCACCCCCAGGGAATAGATGTCGGAGCGGCCATCCAGCTTCTCTCCCCGCATCTGCTCCGGCGAGGCATAGACCATCGTGCCCAAAAAATACCCGGTTTGCGTCAGGCCACGAGAGGTTTCCCCCATGAGTTTGGAAATGCCAAAGTCCAGGAGCTTGACCCGTTCTTTGCCATCGGGCCCTTTTTGCACAAAGATGTTGCTGGGCTTGATATCGCGGTGGATGACCCCTCGAATCGAGTGTTTGCCCAGATCCATGTGAAAGTTGTGGGCGTGGTGCAGGGCCGAGCAAATTTGCAAAGCCAAGTTCACCACCCGCTCTGGGTGCAGGGGACCTTCCCGTGCCAACACATAGTCCAAGCCCTGGCCCGTGTAAGGCTTGGCCTTCAGGTACTCCATCACCAGGTAGGGCTGGTTTTGGTACAGACCGTAGGAGCGCACCTGCACAATGTTGGGGTGCTCGCCCAACAGGGCGCTGACCCTGGCCTCGTCCAGGAAGCGCTGCTGCAGTTGCTGGTAATACTCCGGCTCCATGTCTGGCGGCGGCGGGCGCAACAACTTAACGGCCACCGGCTCGTCATTCAACTGGGTATCCACCGCCTCGAACACATTGCCGTAGCCACCCTCGCTGATGTGGTGGGTCAGTCGGTAGCGGTTGCCGATCAGTTGTCCAATTAGGCGCTGGTTCATGGAGGAGGAGGGCCAGCCGAGGGGAGGGTCTACCTAAAATGATTCTAGTCAGCTTGAGGGCGCAAGACCTGTGGGTGAGGGATCCGCCCTTTTTCGCCCCAGAAGTCAGGGATCCCGCTAGGATTGGGGCATGGGTGCTTCTCCTGAAACCGCTTCTCTCCCGCCCTTCTGGCTGGAGGTTACCGAGTTTGCCCTGCAGGCCACGGCAAAGGTCGGAGCGCAGCTCTTGGCAGACTTTGGCCAGGCCTCCTCTACGGAAAAAGCGGACGGCAGCTTGGTGACCGCTTCTGACCAATGGGCGGATCGCGCCTTTCAGGAGGCAATTGCCGCGGCCTACCCGGATCACGGCTGCCTGAGCGAGGAGTCCAACCACATTTTCCTGGAGAAAGAGTGGTGCTGGGTGGTGGATCCCCTGGATGGCACCACCAATTTTGCCCACGGGATCCCCATCTGGGGCAGCTCGCTGGCGCTGTTGCACTGGGGTGTGCCTGTGTTTGGCTGTGTGCATCTGCCCCCCATCCGCCAGACTTTCTACGGCTACTGGCCTCAGTTTCCCGACGACGCGCCGGCAGGAGCTTTTCTCATCCGCCACGACCGGGATCCCGTCCGTCCTCAGCCCATTCGCCCCAGCACCGCCCCACCCGGACCCAACCAACTGTTTAATTTTTGCTCCCGCAGCAGCCACTGGATTAGCCCGCAATTTCCCTGCAAAGCCCGCATGCTGGGCGGCGCTGCCTACAACCTGCTGGCGGTGGCCGGCGGCAGCCTTTTGGGGGCGGTAGAACGCTCGCCCAAGATCTGGGATGTGGCGGCGGTGTGGGCCATTGTCAAGGGGGCCGGCGCCGTTTGGGAACCCCTTGGCCCTGCCGACCCGGATCCCGGAACGCCCTTGCTCCCCGGCAAGGACTATGGTCGGCTGACCTATCCGACGCTGGTGAGCGCTCAGAACAGGTGGATCCCCGTGTTTCGGGCTTTCATCGCTCTGTAGCTCTCGTAAACCGCCTGGACGTTGTACCAGTTGAGGAAGAAAACCCGACACAGCTCCAAGGCCAACTGCGAGCGGCCCTGCCGGATCAACCAGCGCAGCAGCGGCTCTAAGCGCTTCTCGTTCAGCCACCCCCCCAGCGACAGAAGGCCCCACAGGCATTGATGCAGAGGCGTCAGTTGGATCATCAGGCGCACGGCCCAGGTGGGGTGCTTTTGGTAAAAGAGGATGCCCATGCGGCCCCGCTGCCGCTCCCGCTCGATGAGGGCTGGGATTTGCGCCAGCTCGAAGGGCGGATGCCAATGGTAGCCGGTGGCTTGGGGGCACTTGACCAGGCGCAGGCCCAGGCGCTTTAGCCGCACCCCCAGCTCCAGGTCTTCCCAGCCGTAGAGGTGAAACCGCTCGTCAAAGGGGCCGGCAGGGGTTTCACAAGCCCGCTCCAGCCAATGGCGGGCAATGGCCACGTTGCCGGTGGCAAAGAAGGCTGCCGAAAAATCGGTGGGCTTGAAGGGCTCGGAGCAGGGATCCCGAAAATTGCAGGTGTTGATTACCCGCCCGTAGGTGAAGACCTTGGCCTCGTGGGGCGAGTCGGGATTGCCGGTAACCCCGTGTCGCCGCAGCATCTGGGCATGAGCGGCCAAAAAGTGCTCCACCACCACCAGGTCGCTGTCGATAAAGACAATGATGGATCCCTGGGCGTGGCGAAACCCCAGGTTGCGGGCGGCAGCAGGGCCGCGGTGTTCTTGGCACAAAAGCCTGATCGGCGGCAAATCTGGCGGCTGGCTCTGCAGCCATTCCAGCGTGCCATCGGTGGAGCCGTCGTCCACCACCACCACCTCGTAGCCGTCGTAGGGGCCAGGCTGCTGCTGCGCCAAGGCCTGCAGACATTTCTGCAAGATGGGACGGCGGTTGTAGGTGGGGATGATGACGCTGATGTACACCGGGGATCCCTGGCTCGTAAGGCAAACCCTACCCCTAAAGTCAAGGGGTTTTTCCATACGGCTAGAGAGCTTTGAGCAGCTCTGCCGCCTGGCGCACCGTCTCGAAAAAGTGATGGACATTGGCCTCCGGAGTGGTGTGGTGCACGCCGTGGCCCAGGTTCATGATGTGGCCGCGAGATCCCGCCTTTTGAATCACCTCCAGGGTGCGCTGCCGGATGAATTCCGGGGATCCCAGCAACACCATCGGGTCGAGATTGCCCTGCACCGCCAGGGATCCCAGGCGGGCCCTGGCCTCGGCCATATCGCTCATCCAATCGAGGCTGAACACATCGATGCCAGCTTTGCCCACCCGCTCCAACAAAGCAGCGCTGCCGTTGATGTAGAGAATGAGCGGCACCTGCGGGCACCGAGCTTTCACCTGATCCACAATTTGCTTTTGGTAGGGCAAGGCCCAGGTTTCGTAGTCGCCGGGGCTGAGCTGGCCGGCCCAGGTGTCGAAGAGCTGCACCACCTGGGCGCCGCACTCGATCTGGTAGATCACGTAGCGGGCAATGCTATCCGCCAGCTTACTCAGCAACTGATGCAACACCTGCGGCTGAGTGAAGGCCAGGCTCTTGATATGGGCATAATCTTTGGAGCTGCGGCCCTCCACGGCGTAGCAGGCCAAGGTCCAAGGGGAGCCGACAAAGCCCAGCAGCGTCGCCTTCCCTTCCACCTCGCGGCGCAGAGTGCTGAGGATGGTCTTGATAAAGGGCAGGCTTTCTTCCGGCTCTAGCAGTCGGATTTGCTCAACTTGGGCCTGGGAGCGGATCGGCGGGTCGATGATCGGCCCCTGCTGCTCCACCAACTCAAAGGGGATCCCCATGCCCTCGAGGGGGGTGAGGATGTCGCTGAACATAATGACGCCGTCGGGGGCAAAGGCGCGAAACGGCTGCAGCGAGATCTCAATCGCCAGCTCCGGGATCTCGCAGCGCTGCTTGAAGGTGTATTTGCTCTGCAGCTCGCGGTAGGCCGCCATGTAGCGACCCGCCTGGCGCATCATCCAAACGGGGGGACGATCTACCACTTCCCCGCGGGCCGCCCGCAGCAGACGGTCGCCATCGCCGACGGAGGAAGGAGAAGCGCTGAGCTGAGCAGGTGAGTGGGACATGGGAAGACCAAGCCGGTTCAAGATCCTCAATGCATCCTGACATTGGGGGGACGGCTAGCGCAAGCTCGCGGCCCTTCCTCTTGACCCTTTCCTTAGGGGTTGCAACTTGCTTTCACCGGCTGAGGAAGGCGGATCCCGACCTAGAGTGGACATGAGATAATGTCAGCTTGCAGGCCTGTTGTAGAACCCCTTCCCGCCGTTGCTGAGTTGAGAGGAGCCCTCCCTTGGTTGCCCAAACCTTCAACCTGGACACCTACTTGAGCCAACGCCAGCAACAGGTGGAAGAGGCGCTTTCTGCGGCATTGGTTCCCGCCTATCCGGAGCGCATTTACGAGGCGATGCGCTACAGCCTGCTGGCGGGGGGGAAACGCCTGAGGCCGATCCTCTGTCTGGCGGCCTGTGAGTTGGCCGGCGGCTCTGTGGAGCAGGCCATGCCCACCGCCTGCGCCCTGGAGATGATCCACACCATGTCGCTGATCCACGACGATCTGCCGGCGATGGACAACGACGATTTTCGCCGCGGCAAGCCCACCAATCACAAGGTATTCGGCGAGGATATCGCCATTTTGGCAGGAGATGCCCTGCTGGCCTATGCCTTTGAGCATATCGCCAGCCAAACGCGGGGGGTGCCGCCGCAGTTGGTGCTGCAAGTCATTGCCCGCATTGGCCATGCTGTGGCGGCAACCGGCTTGGTAGGGGGCCAGGTGGTGGATCTGGAGTCCGAAGGCAAAGCCATTTCCCTAGAAACTTTGGAGTACATCCACAGCCACAAGACGGGTGCTCTGCTGGAGGCCTCGGTGGTTTCGGGAGGGATCCTGGCAGGGGCCGATGAGGAGCTGCTGGCGCGGCTGAGCCACTACGCTCGGGACATCGGCCTGGCTTTTCAGATCGTGGACGACATTTTGGATGTTACTGCCACCAGCGAGCAACTGGGCAAAACGGCAGGCAAGGATCAAGCTGCCGCCAAAGCCACCTACCCCAGCTTGTTGGGCCTAGAGGCTTCCCGGCAGAAAGCTGAGGAACTGATCCAATCGGCCAAGGAGGCGTTGCGCCCCTACGGATCCCAGGCCGAGCCCCTGTTGGCTCTGGCCGATTTCATCACCCGCCGCCAGCATTGAGACAAGAGGACAAGAAGGTAGATGGGATCCCTGTCCACCCTGTCGGAGACCCTGGTCGCGTTCTGGTGCCGGAGAGCCGTATGCTGCAGCAGTTGATGGCCAACCACGTTCTCTGGGTTGCTCTGCTGGCCAGTGTCTTGGCCCAGGCCATCAAGCTGATCCTGGCCTATGTGCGTTCGGGCAAGCTCAACCTGCGGGTTTTGGTGGAGACAGGGGGGATGCCCAGCTCTCACGCAGCGCTGGTAACGGCTTTGTCGGTGGGGGTGGGGCTGGAGGAAGGCTGGGACAGCCTGCTGTTTGCGGCAACGATGGTCTTTGCGCTGGTGGTGATGTACGATGCCGCCGGGATCCGTCAGGCTGCCGGCAAGCAGGCGCGGGTGCTGAACCGCCTCATGGAAGAATGGTTTGAGGAGAAGGGTGCAGATCGCTTCCAGGAGCCCTACTTGAGGGAGTTGCTGGGCCATACGCCCGTCCAGGTGATCGCCGGAGCAGCCTTGGGGGCAGCCTGTATCACGTTATCTTTTGTCCTGGGAATCAACTGAACGCAATTGGGGCATGCTAGAGCAGGAGCATCACGGGTGGTCATGGCCTCCAGTTCTCAACCTCGTCCGATCCAGCGCTGCCCGGCCTGTGGCAAGCTGATCCCGGCCTATCGCTACAAGTCCCCCTACTGCGACCACTGCGGTTGGCGGGCAACCCCGGCAGGGCAAACCCCTCAAACAGGCGGATCTGGGGGCCAGAGATCCGGAGCTCAGGGGAGTAGGATTCAACAACACATTCAGCGCCTCGGCCTGCCCCCTCTGTTGCAGCCGCTGTTGAAGTTCGACTTTTACCTCTATCTGGGCTGGGGGATCAGCCCTCTGTTTCCGCTAGTCGTGGATCGACCGCTGCTGGCCGAATCCAATTACCTGTTGCTGCTCCCGCTCCTGTTGAGCTGGGGGCTGCTCTACTTGGCAGTGCGGGATCGGCCGTTGCCCCAGGATTTGCGGCTGCCGCGGCTGCTGCTGGATGTGGCGTTTATCCTGCTGCCCTTCTTCCAAAAAATCAACGTTTCCAAGGCCCCCAACCGGCCCTACTGGAATGCTCTGCTCATCTGGGTCATCGGGCTCCTCCTGTTTGCCGCCGTGGGGCTGTGGAGCTTTAGCCTGCTTCTGACGGCATTGACGCTGCTGTTGACCAGCTTCTGCACGCTGCTGTTCTAGCCGAGATGGTTGACAAACACTCCAGCCTCCCATGAGCATTCCTGCTGCCCGCCAACGCTTCCTCCAAGAAATTCAAGCGGATCCCATCGATCTGGGCCGAGCGGCCCTCTGGATCGCCCAAGAAGCCTATCCCGACTTGGATGTAGAAGAGTATTTGGCCGCTTTGGATGAGATGGCCGCAGAAGTGCAAGAGCGTCTTCCTCCCGAGCGCTACCCCCTGCGCGTCATCCGGATTTTAAATCGCTATCTCTTTGAAGATCTGGGCTTTTGTGGCAACAGCGAAGACTATTATGACCCGCGCAACAGCTTTTTAAACGAGGTGATCGATCGGCGCACCGGGATCCCGATCACTCTTTCTCTGATCTATCTAGAGCTGGCGCGGCGGATCGATTTTCCCATGGCAGGGGTAGGCATGCCCGGCCACTTTCTGGTGCGGCCCCTGTTTGCAGACGCGGAGATTTTTGTGGATCCCTTTCATCAGGGAGAAATTTTGTTTCCCGAGGACTGCCAAGAGCGTTTGGCACAGATCTACGGGCCCAGGATCCCTTTACAAGATCATCACCTCCGCCCCACCCCTCCTCGCCTAATCTTGGTGCGGCTGCTCAACAATCTTAAGCAGATTTACTTGAGCCGCGCCCAGCTAGAGCTTGCCTTGGCAGCGGTGGAGCGCATCTTGTTATTGATCCCAGAGTCCTTGCCCCACCTGAGGGATCGGGGCTTGCTCTGTTACCAGTTGGGGCGTTGGCAGCAGGCCTGTCAGGATCTGAGGCACTACCTCAACCAGGCGACCCTCCACCCAGAGCTCAGCGGCCCCGACGAGCATTTAATCCAAGAGATCCTACAAAGGCTAGAAGCTTACTCTGACTAAAGTCAGGTGCAGCAATTGCTCGAAAAAATCCTCCAATCGAGAGCTGGCCACCTAAGCAATACGGATCTCACCTGAGATCTCGCCTTGCCATCTTTGGGTGTCGCTGGGGCTTTTGCAAGAGTCTGGAGCAGCTTTCACCTCCTGGCGAAGAATTGCCTCTACCAGCTCGTCTAAAGCTTCCAGGTCAGATAGGTTGTAGTCTTTTTCCCGAAGGATTTTGTTAATAGAAAACTCTTGCTGCAGCGTCAGGGTCGAGGATCGTAAGACCTCGTCGATAATCTCGCGAATGCTCATTACAACCTCACAATCTGATGGCAATCTCAGCGGAGAATTTGTTATCTGAGCTCATAAACCTAGAATGCAAGAAATACTTGACGTAGCCATCCTGAGGATCACGTATTTTGGCCAAGATCTAGGGCCGCCCATGCTAAGGGAAACTGCCAAGGGTACTTTCACGGGGCCTCGCCGAGGCTTGGGAGCTCCCCAGGGAGGCTTGTCCGGTTCGCCTTTCCCAATCTTTTGCGAAGGGGGTGCGAGTGATGGGTTCACCCGATAGCTGCTGCAGTTTTGGCGACTTTGGGGCCAGTCGCGCCACGAGTGAGTTGCTTGGTCTAGGATCCCGGGGGCGATCCACTAGTCTGTTGGTACTCCATTAGGATGAAGTGGGATCCTGTCGGCTAGCGGGTTTTGTGGGAAATCCCAGTCAAATCGCAGGTGAGGTTGTAGCACCATGACATTGACTTGGCAAACGGATGGACAGACTTGGTTTCTTCTGCCTCCCCAACCCCGTGCCGTGATCCACTTTCTGGGCGGAGCTTTTGTGGGATCCGCCCCACAATTTTTCTACAGCCGCCTGCTGGAAGAATTGGCCCGTATGGGCATGGCCGTTGTGGCTACCCCCTACACCACCGATATCGATCACGCGCAACTGGCTTTTAAAGCAGCGCAATCTTTGCATAGAAGCCTGCAGAGCAAAGGTTTGATGGGGTTGCCCCTCTTTGGCTTGGGCCACAGCCTTGGCGGTAAGCTGCAGATCCTCTCCTGCCTAGCCCTTCCTTCTTTGGGATCCCAGCGGCGCGGCAATATTTTCTTGGCCTACAGCAATGCGGGACTGGAACGGGCGCTGCCGGTGCTGCAGGCCTTGGCCCAGGCGTGGCCGCAACAGCAACTGAGCACTCTGTGGCGGATGTGGATGGGATCCTCGTCACCGCCAGTGAATCTGTGGTTGGAGTTTGAGCCTTCTCCGGCAGAAACCAATCGCCTTATCGAGGAGCAGTATCCGGTTAGAAACAACCTGCTTGTAGAGTTTCAGCAGGATGATATTGACGATATTCCGCTGCTCTATCAACAGCTTCGCCGCAAGTACGGAGGCTACACCGAATGGCAACGCCTGGAGGGGGATCACTTAACCCCGCTGGGTTTCAGCTATCCTTTCCGGGTCGGGGGGGAGTTCAGTCCCATCGATGCTTTCGCGCAGTTTTTTTATCAAAACTTACTGGCTCCTAACCAACGAATGATCCGGAGTATTCAAGCCTGGCTGGCAGCACAACTGGCTTAGTCGAGCCAGCTTAGGTCGGAGAGGAGCTCCTGTGAGTGGGGAGACTGAGCCTGCAGAGGAAACAGCATCTGTAGAATATCGCTCATCAGGAAGTAACAGGTTAAAACACCACCGGCAGCTACGGCCACCAGCGTTCCCGCCAACATGCGCGAGAACTCCTGCCGCTGAAACGCCTGTTCCATTAAGCGCAGCGCCCAGAACCCCAGTAGGATCACAATGGCAAGGATAATCAACATATCGTAATCTAAGCTGTAATCTATTGTAACGAACCTGTCGCTCAACTGCTATTGACAAAACCTGGTTAAAGCGTAAAGAGTTCTCTGTCTTCTGCAGCCAGCAACTTGTCGGCGGGGTAGCGGCGGGCGCGGCCCCCTGGGGCCTTGCCGGCCTTGTCTAAGCTACAGGCCCCAAAGGGATCCCGCTGGCAAAGATTGCTGGGCGTTCAAGCGGCCTACACCTGTCGCCCTTCGGGGGAAGCGCCGGCAACTGTTGCAAGATCTGGCAAAGGAGAAAGCTTCCGGGCAGCTCCTAGCTCCTCAGGCCAATTGTCTGCAGGATACCAAAATACATCGACCCGCCAGCGGCTGCTCGCAGGGGGATCCCTTACACTTGAGCTAACTGCTGCTTGAGAGGTGGGGTATGGTACGGCGGAGGCTGGCCGGCGCGGCTGGATCCCTGGCACTTCAGCGTTCTCTGCAGGCTCCTTTGCAGCAGCGCAGCCGGGCGATCAACCGTCGCCGCAAACTGATCTACCGCAGAACTCGCCTACTCTACCAGCGCAACTTGCCCCTTTACCTGCGCAATTTGCTGTTGCAGTACCGCACCAGCTTTATCTACAACCTCAAAGCTAGAGCTGTGATCAGAACTCGCTAGAGAATGTCGAGCTATCTTTTCGCTCTCAGCACAACGGTCTTCACAGCGCGAAAAACAGGCAGATGGCGATGGACATTGCCCTGCCGGAAAGTCTGGATTTATAGTTAAAATTAAAAATTGTTGTCTGTAAGTCTTCTAAGAGAGAGGCCGGTCTCCCTCCGAGAGAAAAGAGTTGGAAGCGGGAGCCAAGCTAAGGCTACCGAATTGTAAAGCGGCCAACTCCTATCTTCTCGCCGTTGACATGAACCTCGACGCGGTAGCGCCCGGTGTAGGGTTGGCTGAAGCTGAGAAAGCCTCGCACCGTGTCGGCTAGGGGATCCCAGGGAAAATCAAACTTGCGGATCAGTTGCTCGCTCCCGGCTTCTCCGCCCTCGTAGTACCAGAGCATCTCCACCTGGGCGTTGGCAGGGGGAGGCTGCCCACCGGCAAGATGGCCCAGATCAAGGTGTCAGTGGTCTTGAACTCGGTTGTGGCCTCGCCAGGGCTGCCGTCTCCCCGACCTCGGTGCAGGCTGATCACCCTTGTCCCCGCCTCGTTTGGGGCTTTCTGGCTATAGGCGCGGGCATTGGCTTGCGCTTCCTGAGCGAGGCGATCCAGCTCGGCCAGCAAATCTTCCTGCCGCTTCAGGGCCTCGGTTGCTTCCTGTAGCCAGTGGGCGATCGGCTGCTCTGGAGCTGGGGAAGAAGGCTTTCGGGCGGCCCCGGTAAGGTTTTGGATGGGAAAGCCCCGAGCCGTCCCCACCTCGCTGCCCAGCAAGTTCAGCCAGCGGCTCCGCATTTCGGGTGTCATCTCTGGCTTGGCGGCGTAGGCAATGCGCACAGGGCCGTCTGGGCCTTGGGTGATGCGGCCAATTTCATGCTCTTGGATCCCGGCAACCTGCCCACGACAGCCGGCGCTACGGAACTCGTAGAGGACATCCTCTTCGCTTTCCCGGTGAAACTCCCACGTTGTTTGGGGGCAGTACTCTAGGAGATTATTCCGCATATTGTTTGCCAGGAAGCGGGGCAATTTTGGTACCTGAACGTTCATGACCGAGAGCATTTCTCTCCAAGAGGCCAAGCTCGCCTCGGGCCGTATGAGAACAGTCAATGTAGCTGTCTCAGTAACTTGGCGATCGGCAAAAGCCCACTCCCCCACATCTCCTTCAATGAGGACATTTCCTGAAGGGCTGAGGTGAGCCGAGGCAAAGAGCAGGCCGGCAAAAAGGTTCAACATGATGATCCTCCCTACCAAGATTTGTACTGGGAAATGAGAGGGGAAAGTTCTCAATCAGCTCGCCGGGCAGGCAACGAAAGGAGACTGGACAAGAAGGACAGCCCTTTGTTGTCGCTTTCTCAAGGCTCACCCCAGAGGAGCTCAATGATCCGGGTGGCTTTTGGCAAAATGGCAGTTACAGCCTGCTTGGGCAAAACCCGTATCGTCACACGAGCTGAAACCTTACTCAGGTAAGGTTTTTTCTGTGGGCTATATTCCTTTGAACCGCAAGCTCTAGAGGGCACCAGTAGCCTATCACAGGCTAGCTCAGTTTCGATCCCTGTTTTTCAGAAACGCCACATTCTTTCTGAGCAGTATACTCGTTTACCTTAAGCAGATATGATTTTGTTCGTTCAAAAACCTAAAACTCTCTCGGATGACAATTGAGAGTCATCGAGAACAAATCATTCACCGGAGTCGTCGGCGCCAGAAGGGAGGATCTTCCCGGTTATCAACCAGTTATCCCCCACAGTCTGCAGTTGCGGCTCCAACAGTTGCCAGCTTTGGTTCACATCCGGGATCCCTTCTCCTGCTACGGGGGTTGGCGCGTCGGCCCCGCCCAAGATCTTGGGAGCGATGAAGGCGGCCACCTTCTGGATGGCCCCATCTTTAAGGGCTGCCCAGGCCAAGGTGCCGCCGCATTCCCAGAGGGCACTCAGACAGCCTCGCTCAAAGAGAACCTGCGCCGCTTGAGCCGGGGTTACTTGATCCAGGTGCAGCAGCTCCACCCCTTGCTTGGCCAGGGATCCCCAGAGGGGATGGGCTTCAGTGGCCTCGGTAATCACCAAAGTTGGCGCCTCCTCCGCTCGCCACAGGTGGGCCAGCGGGGGCAGATTCAGAGAGCGGCTGAGAACCACTCGCAGGGGCTGGGATCCGTGAAAATCCGGCAGGCGGCAGGTAAGGTGGGGGTTATCGTGCCAGACGGTGCCGGAGCCCACGATGACTGCATCGTGCCAGGCCCGCTGGCGGTGAACCCACTCTCGCGCCAGCGGATTGCTGATCCAGCGGCTGTGGCCGGTGGCGGCGGCGCTCTTGCCGTCTAGGGTCATGGCGTATTTGAGCAGGCCAAAACACCGTTTCTGCACAATGGCGAAGGCAAAGCCTTCGTTGAGCTCCTGACATTCCTGCTCCAGCACCCCCACCGTCACCTCAACCCCTGCCTCCTGCAGGCGGCGGATCCCTTTGCCGGCCACCAGGGGATTGGGATCCTGCATTCCCACCACCACCCGCCGGATCCCGGCAGCCAGGATAGCCTCGGTACAGGGAGGGGTGCGCCCGTAGTGGTTGCAGGGCTCGAGGTTGACGTAGAGGGTAGCGCCCTTGGCCAGGGATCCCGCCTGTTGCAAAGCCAACACCTCGGCATGGGGCTGGCCGGCTCCCGGATGAACGCCTTCCCCCACCACCTGATCCCCCCGGACAATAACGCAAGCTACCCGCGGGTTAGGGGAGGGGCGCTGCGGTGTGGAGCGGGCCAAGGACAGGCACCGTTCCATCCATTGCCGATCCGAGTTCATAAGGGGCCGGGATCAAGCTACAGTTGCTCTGGATTCTAGCCTTGCCATCTGGGGAACAAAAGCCGACCCGTTCCCTTCAAGTGCGCGACGGATCTGGGCGCTGTTGGCGACTTCACCCGCTGGCCCGTCCAGGAGCTGGAGGGCGTTTTTGGTAAGCTGGTTACGGCCTTGGCAGAAGGGATCCCATGGACAGCCTTCAACTTTGGCAGCGCTACTGCGATTGGCTCTACTACCATCCCGAGCTGGAAATTTTTGTGGATATCAGCCGCATCCGTTTTACTTCCGCTCAGGTGGAAGCGCTGCGGCCTGCCTTTGCCCGCGCCTTTGCCGAGATGCAGGCCCTAGAAGCCGGGGCCATTGCCAATCCCGACGAAGGCCGCCAGGTGGGCCACTACTGGCTGCGGGCGCCGGAGCTGGCTCCTAGCGCCGAAATTCGGCAGGCAATTCAAGACTGCCTCGAACAGGTGGAGAGCTTTGCCAAGAAGATCCACTGCGGCACGATCCCAGCCAGTGGGGGAGGGCGTTTCACCGAGCTGCTCTGGATTGGCATTGGCGGCTCGGCTCTGGGGCCACAATTTGTGGCGGAGGCCCTGGCTCCGCTGCAGCCGCCCTTGAACATTCACTTCATCGACAACACGGATCCGGACGGGTTTGACCGGGTGCTGGGAC
Source organism: Synechococcus sp. W60.3 (assembly GCF_047502615.1). NCBI lineage: Bacteria > Bacillati > Cyanobacteriota > Cyanophyceae > Synechococcales > Synechococcaceae > Synechococcus > Synechococcus sp. W60.3. The sequence continues at coordinate 38,132 of NZ_JANSHJ010000004.1, forward strand.
GGCTGGCCGGCAAACTGGGACAAACCCTGGTGGTTGTCACCTCCAAATCCGGCAACACGCCCGAGCCGCGCAACGCCTTGGTGGAAGTGGAGCTGGCTTACCGGAAGGCAGGGATCCCCTTTTCTGCCCATGCAGTGGCCATCACCGGCCCCGGCAGCCAATTGGAGCAGCAGGCGCGGCAGGAGGGGTGGCTAGCCGTTTTTCCCATCTTCGACTGGGTGGGGGGGCGCACCTCGGAAACTTCCGCGGTGGGCCTGCTGCCGGCAGCGTTGCAGGGGATCGACATCCGGGCTTTGCTGGCCGGAGCTGCCACCATGGACAAAGCCACCCGCGTACCCCATCTGGAGCGCAATCCTGCCGCCCTCTTGGCCATGGCCTGGTACATCGTCGGCGAGGGGCGAGGGCGCAAGGATATGGTGGTTTTACCCTACAAAGACCGCCTGGCGCTGTTTAGCCGCTACCTGCAGCAGTTGGTGATGGAATCTCTAGGCAAGTCCCACGACCTGCAGGGCAACCGCGTGGAGCAGGGCCTAACCGTCTACGGCAACAAGGGCACCACCGATCAGCACGCCTACGTGCAGCAGTTGCGGGACGGCCTCAACAACTTCTTCGTCACCTTCATCGAGGTGCTCCAGGATCGCGAGCCGGGGATCCCTTCCCCCTTCGTAGAGCCCGAGGTAACCAGCGGCGACTATCTGGATGGCCTGCTGCAGGGCACCCGCCAAGCCCTCTACGAAAACGGGCGCGACTCCATCACGGTGACGCTGCCGCGGGTGGACGCCCGCTCCGTGGGGGCCCTGATTGCCCTCTACGAACGGGCAGTGGGCCTCTACGCCTCTTTAATCCAGGTCAACGCCTACCACCAGCCGGGGGTGGAAGCAGGCAAGAAAGCGGCCAGCGCCGTCCTGCAGCTCCAGCGCCAGGTGCTGGAGGTGATGCGAGAGCAAAAGGGATCCCTGACCTTGCCCCAGTTGGCGGAAAAACTGGGCTGCCCAGAGCGCATCGAGACCCTGTACTGGATTGTGCGGCATCTGCAAGCCAATGGCCGCAGTCTAGTGCTTGTGGGGGATCCTGGCCGACCCTTGGAGCTAAGCATCCAGCCGCGCCCGGCCTGAGAGTATAGAAGAGGCAACCTGAAGAGAGGTTTGACCAATCTGTACCTTACCTTAAACCCCTCCTGTGCAGCCGGCCTGTCTGCCTAGAATCGAGCAAGAGGCTACTCCAGGAGGAGACTATGGACCAACCTGCCGCCGTCCTGCCTTTACAAACCCCAAAAGATGTCTCCATCGAGGACATTGAGCAGGAGCTGAACAAGATCTGGTCCTCCAAGGGAGAGAGCGTTGCCGCCCGGGCTGCCACCTTTACCCTGGTGGTGTATGAGTCGCTAGACGATGCCCTGCTGCTGCCTTCCCCCACCGTCGAAGCCATTGCCACCCAGAACCCCTGCCGCGTCATCGACCTAAGGGCCAAACGGGAGGGAGCCACAGACGACGCCATCGAGGCCCAGGTGGCGGCCTATTGCCCGGTGACCCGCGAGCAGCGCAGCTCGCTGGTGTGTTGTGAGTACATCACCCTGAAAGCGCCGGAATCGGCTTTTGTGCGCGCTTGCAGCACTGTCGCCTCGCTGTTGATCCCCAACCTGCCCACGTTCCTGTGGTGGCAAGGGAACTTAGACTTGAATAGCTTGTTGTTTCAAAAGCTGGTAGCCCTGAGCAACCGCGTCATCGTCGACTCGCGGGGCTTTGTCAACCCAGAAGAAGACCTGCAGGAAATTCATCTCCTCATCAGCGAGGGGCACCACTGCGGGGATCTCAACTGGCGACGGCTGCTGCCCTGGCAGGAACTCACCGCCCAAGCCTTCGACCCCCCAGATCGGCGAGAGTCTCTGTCCTGGATAGATCAAGTAACCATTGACTACAGAGCTGGCAACCCCTGCCAGGCCCTCCTTTTCTTGGGCTGGCTGGCCAGCCGGCTGGGGTGGACGCCCACCGAGCGGGCCCAGACTTGGGAACACGACTACGAGATCGACCGCATCCGCTTCCAAACCCAAGCGGGAGGCGAGGTGAGGGCAGAATTGGCTGCCGTGCCCCTGGTCTCGGAGATGAGCCAGGCGGGAGATCTCATCGGCTTGCGCCTCACCTCCAGCAACCAGGAAGCCGACGCCTGCACCGTGCTCTGTTCAGAAACCACAGGGTGCATGCGCATGGAAGCCATGGGAGGTGCCCAGAGGTGCATGGTTCGCCAGGTGGCTCCCCTGGAGCAGGAGTCCTTGGAAACGCTGCTAGCTGCCGAGTTGCAGCGGCCTGGCCCTGACTATCTTTACGAAGAGACCTTAGGGGTGGTGGCCCAGATCCTCAAATTAAAGAAAAGCGGAGCGCTGGGGTAGAATCTCGATTTCGTTGTTGGCAATCTTGGGGAGACGGATACTGTCTCGCGTTCAAATGCAGGGAAGCGAAGACCCCAACCCAGCGCTTGACAGACGAGAACCTAGGCTTCTCGGGATATCCCGACAAATCGGCCCAAGAAAGCTAGCCAGATCCGCCTATCCACTGTCGAAGCCAGCTCAGCGCAGCCCCAGGACGGAGGCCAGCACGCTGTGACCTACCAGGGCTTCCACCGCAATGCTAATGGCAAACCCCAGCATGGCCAATCGCCCGTTCCAGCGCTCGGCCTTTTCCGTCCACCCAATTTCCCACTCGGGCGGAGCCTCGCCCTCTTGCCCATACTGAGGCACGTATCGCGGACGAGCAGCACCCTCCCAGCCCGCAGGACGCTTGGAGTTGAAGAAAGCCATCGAACCGAGGGCAACAGCAGCCACCAGCCCGCTCACCATAACGGCAATGTAAGGAAAGAAAGGGTTGTCGAGGATCATCGGCCTGTTGGGTTCAGTGAAACAGTCAATAGCCTGGGTAGCGAGCCGATCGGGCAGCCCCCAGACAGAACGCCCGACCTGATGCTTGCGTAAAACTCAGATGTTCTCAACTATCGCAGTCCCAGCCATTGAGCGAGAGTGGTGGCAAAAACACTGTGACCCACCAGCGCCTCTGTGGCAACGCTGATCACCAAACCCACCATAGCCAGGCGGCCATTCCAACGCTCCGCCTGCTCCGTCCAGCCCGGGATCCAGTCGTTGGTGGTGTCGTAGTATTGGGCCACAGAAGCGGAGTCCAGGCGAGAAGGGATCCTAGGAGAGGATTGCATAGGTAATGCCTCATAACTGTACGTAAACAAACTTAACATAAAATTACAGTTCTTGACAACTTTTCCGACTGGCGAGGGGAGGTAGGGATCCCTGGCGAGAGGGAAGGAGTTTGCCGAGGGGTGCCCAGAGCGATGCCATACTGAGGGAGGTAGGCTTCTGCGCAGACTATGGCGGTATCCTCTCTTTCTTCCCCCAAGCTGGACCAGGCTTTTGACGCTGCTGCCGACTTAGCTGCCCAGGTGCGGTCGGATTTTCCAATTTTGCAGCGCCAAGTCAACGGCCAGCCGCTCATCTATTTTGACAATGCGGCCACTTCCCAGAAGCCGCTGGCGGTTTTGCAGGCAATGGATTTCTACTATCGGCACAGCAACGCCAACGTGCACCGGGGAGTGCATACCTTGGGCAACGAAGCCACGGAGGCCTACGAGGGGGCGCGGGAGAAGATTGCCCGCTTTATCAACGCGCCTTCCCCGCAAGAGATCATCTACACCCGCAACGCCAGCGAGGCCATTAACCTGGTGGCCTACAGTTGGGGCATGAGCACCCTAGAGCGGGGGGATGAGATTATTCTGTCGGTGATGGAGCACCACAGCAACTTGATCCCCTGGCAATTCGTGGCTCAAAAGACGGGGGCCTGCCTCAAGTTTATCCAGATCACGCCCGAGGGCGAGCTGGATTTGGAGCACTACCGCTCTCTGCTGGGCAATCGCACCCGCCTAGTGGCGGTAGCTCACGTCTCCAACATGCTGGGATCCATCAACCCGGTTCGGGAGGTGATTGAGTTAGCCCATCGCTGTGGGGCCAAGGTGTTGCTGGATGCCTGTCAGAGCGTGCCCCACATGCCGGTGGATGTGCAGGCCCTAGACTGCGATTGGCTGGCCTTTTCTGGGCACAAGATGGGCGGCCCCACGGGGATCGGGGTGCTCTACGGCAAGCGGGAGCTGCTGCGGGCCATGCCGCCCTTTTTGGGCGGGGGCGAGATGATTGCCGAGGTGTACTGGGATCACGCCACCTACGCCGATATCCCCCACAAGTTTGAGGCGGGCACGCCGGCCATTGCCCAAGCGGTGGGTCTGGGGGCAGCCGTCGATTACCTAAGCCAGATCGGTCTGGAGCGCGTGCATGCCCATGAGCAAAAGTTAACCGCTCGCCTCCTAGAAGGGCTTCAGCGCATTCCAGGCATTACAATCTATGGCCCCAAGGACCCGACGCGGCGGGCGGGGCTGGTCAGCTTTTCGGCGGAGGGCATCCACCCCCACGACCTGTCCACCCTGCTGGATGAGCAGGGGATCGCCATCCGGGCCGGCCACCACTGCACCCAGCCGCTGCATCGCCACTTGCAGGTGCAATCGACGGCGCGGGCCAGCGTTTACCTCTACAACACCTTGGCCGAGGTGGATCGCTTCCTGGAGGTGCTGGCGGAGGCGGTGGCGTTTTTCAGGGAGGCCTTGGGGTAGCCGAGGAAGATGCTCTACCGCCGCTTTGGGCGCACACAGCAGCTTATGTCGGCTTTCTCCCTGGGCAGCATGCGCCTAGTCCATGTGCCGCCGGAGCAGGCCCAGGCCACGGTGGCAGCGGCGCTAGAAGCAGGGATCAACCACATCGAAACGGCGCAGGCCTATGGCCAGGCCGAGGTGCTCTTGGGGGAGATCCTGCAGAAGCTGGCGGTGCCGCGGCAGCGCTTGATCCTGACCACCAAGCTCACGCCTGGCGAGAGGCTGCGGGAACGGCTGGAGGGATCCCTGCAGCGGCTACAGGTGGAGTATTTGGATCAGTTTGCCTTCCACGGCATCAACCTGCCCGAACACCTGGAGTGGGTGCTGCAGGAGGGCTTGCCGCTGCTGCGGCAGGCGCAGCAGGAGGGCTTGGTGCGCTACATCGGCTTTTCCACTCATGGATCCCTGGAGCTAATCCTGCAGGCCATCCAGAGGGGCCAGTTTGACTTTGTGAATTTGCACTACCACTTTTTCCAGCAGCGCAATGCCGCGGCCCTGGAGGCGGCAGCCCAGCAGGATATGGGGGTGTTCATCATCTCCCCTGCCGACAAAGGGGGGATGCTCTATCGCCCGCCCCAGCGTCTCCGGGAGAGCTGTGCGCCCTTTAGCCCCCTGGAGTTTGCCTATCGATTTTTGCTGGCGGATCCCCGCATCCACACCCTCAGCCTGGGCATTACCCATCCCGACGAGCTGCAGACGGCCCTGGCGGCCCTGCAGGATCCGGAGCGCTGGTGGACGGAGGGCCTGCAGGTACAGGAGCGGCTGCATCAAGCGGAGCAGGAACGCCTGGGCTCCAGCCGCTGTGCCCAGTGCTACGCCTGCCTGCCCTGTCCCGAAGGGATCCACATCCCAGAGGTGCTGCGGCTGCGCAACTTGGCTCTTGCCCACGAGATGACCGAGTTTGCCCAATATCGCTACAACATGTTCGGCCAGGCAGGGCACTGGTTCCCAGGGGTGCCTGCCGACCGCTGCAGCGAGTGCGGCGACTGCCTGCCCCGTTGTCCGCAGCACCTGCCGATCCCGGAGTTGTTGGCCGAAACCCACCGCCTTTTGCACCGCTCTCCCATCCGGCGGCTGTGGGAGTAAGGGCCCCTTCTCCCAGGGGGTGAGGGGGGTGAAAATCCTGGCCAGGAGAGCCAGCTAGGGGGAAGCCTCTTGCTGCTCCGGAGTTCAAGGCTCTAGCGCCGCTTGCTGCGCAGGGTTTTGGCACGGTTGTGTACCTGTCTAACAAACAGAGGCAGGAGCTGTTCCTGAATGTAGGCAAAGGCTGCCGGGAGGCCTTCTCTTTCGTAGATAAGGCCGATTTCTGCCTCCACCTGGGTGGGATCCCGCAGAGCCGACAAAAATTGGTTGGAGGTGAGCCAGGTGAAGAGTTCCGCGCGGCTAAGATCGCAGCCGGGAGGGGAAGGCACCTGCCAGTCGGGTGGCGGGCCGAGCAGCCACTGGCGGGCAAAGAGGCTCAGCACCGCATCTCCTAGCCACGCCTTGTCCCGTCGGGATCCCTCGTCCAACTGGGCCACCTGCTGTCTGACGGTCGAAGCAAACTGGGATCCGGGCACCATGGGCAGCACTTAGAAGGAGCAGCAAGGGTAGCAGAGCTTCCCTGCCTCATTCTACTAAGATGGGGTCTGGCCCACCCTCAGCGGGTAAAGGGGCGGAGTTGGCTGTTTTGAGGATCTCAGTGCATGTTGTTGGAGCTTACCCCAGAAGAGTGCGAGGCGGTGATCCCGCTGGTGCCGACGCGGCTCCAGTACGCAGCTTACTGGAGCGATGCCCTCAAGAGCGTAGGCCGGATCATTACAGCTATTTTGGTGGGCGTAGCGCTGCTGGTGCTGTCTCGCGCTTTTGGCGAGGGATCCTTCTTGGGGGCAGTCTCCTTTCTGGCGGGGTTTCTCTCGTTGCTCTACCCTTTCCTCTGGGGGCCCCTCTACACCATCTCCCGCCGGCAGCTAGCCTTTCGCGAGATCCCTTACGGAGGGCTCTTTTTTGGCCAGGTGTTGAGCACCCGCCGCTACGAGGTGGTGGTGGAAGAGCGGGAAAAGGTGGATGAAGAGGGGCAACTCTATATTGAAGAAGTGCGCGAGCGCCAGTTTGAGATGGAAATTGGCGATGAAACAGGAGTTCTCTACCGAGTGCGGGCCAGGGACGATCCCCGCTACCGGCGAATTGTTAAAAAGCAATCGGTGCTGGCGCTGGTGAAGGCCTATTCCCGCGATCTGCGGCGCCGACCGACCTTGAGCGAAGTCTACGTGGTCAAGCTAGGGGAGTGGGTGGGAGATGTTTCCTATCTGGATCGGGAGGCGTTTTTGGAGTTGGCCGACGAGCTGCTGGCGCTCGAGCTAGGACCGGAGGCGAAGGCATAGAAACCTTATGTCAGAGGCTGGAATCACCCGCGCAGCTTGGATCGTGGCGGCCTTGGTGGTGTCGGCAGCCCTGGGGCCGCGGTTGGCTCTGCCTTTGGCTGGGATGGTGGGCTTGGTGATTGTCGAGCAGGTGGCCTTTGGGGGGCGGCTCTCGGGGTTGCTGGGCGCGCTGCTGGATTGGGCTTCTCCAGCCTATCGGCGGCGGGTCATCTGCCACGAGGCAGGACACATTGTGGTGGCCCACCTGCTAGGGATCCCCTTGCGCGGCTACGTGCTGGGCCCCTGGCAGGCTTTCCGACACGGGATCCCCGGCTACGGGGGAGTGCAGCTGGATCAAGCCCCCATGCGCACCTGGGAAGCCCAGGGGGGCATCCCCTGGGCAGATCTAGAGCGCTACAGCCTGTTTTGGATGGCAGGGGCTGCCGCGGAGTCTCTCCAATATGGCCAAGTGGTGGGAGATGAGGAGGATAGACAACAGTTGGCCAAGCTGCTGGCAGGGATCTCAGCAGCCCAGCCCTTGACCTCTGCGGCTCAAATGAGGGCCTACATCAACCGCTTTCTGCGCCAGAGCCGGGCCTTGTTGCAAGCCCACCCCGAAGCCTATGCCGTTGCCGTCCGGCACCTAGAGCAGGGATCCCCCCTCCAAGACTGCCTAGCTGCCCTTGCGGCCAGCTTGGAGGAGCGGTGTCAACAACCTGATACATTTACGCTGAACACTGCTGAGCATTACTGCTCAGCGGTGAAGCGATAGCATTCTGTCCGTTTCCGTTGTCACTACGCGACGCTGACGCGACCGCGCTACTCGGACGGAGTCCAAACAGAAAGGCGGTATCCCGCAAAGCCCTGAGCATAACACCCAGAGCGCCTTGCCAATCTCGTGGTAGCCTATGGTTGCACTTTGGGCATCTAAACACCTTTGCGCCACCCAACTTGGTGTGGATGTGCCCGCACTTGGTACAGGTTTTGCTGGTGTACGCTTCCGATACTTCCACGACAACCACGTTTTTCTTCTTGGCTTGAAACTTCAGGAGCTGCTTGAACCGGTAGTGCGCCCAGGTGAGCATCGCCCTTGCTGTCTTGCTACCAAACTTCCTCCCTGCCTTGGCAACCATCTTGGCTGACTCGAAAGTGGGGAGGAATATCAATCGGTAGTTATCCGTTAGGAACGCCGCTACCTTGCGATGGCACTCGTCCACCAAGTTCCTGATTCTCTCCCGCAGACGAAACGCCGCTTGCCGCATTCGCCTACGCTTGGGTCTCGGTGCTTTACTCAGCCTAGATTGCAGATCGTCTAGGTGGTAGCACAGCCGAACGATCCTGCCAAAGTCTCCCTTGGCGATATCTACAAAGCCCGCCCCATCAAACCCTGTAAGGAAGCTTCTTACTCCAGGATCAAGTGCGATCACCCCCTTTGCTAACGAACACTGCTCGTTCACGGGCTCAGGAAAGATGGCATACCATCTGTCTTTCACCCGCATTAGCTCAGTTCCACGTGCCCATTCTCTGGGCATCTCCTCGGATGCGCGGAACGCCAAACCTCGGGTGAGTTTCGGATACCACTTCCCATTGCGAAAGTTGCCGGCGTTGAATTGCAGCGTATGCGACCTGTCCCGCACACTGCGAAACCTCGCGTCTTTGCTTCGGCGGAACGCCAACCACGCCTCGACGACCGCGTTCTGCTTGATGTGGCAGGGGGCGTCCTTCACCCACCCGGGCAGGTCGGAGTGCAGGATGATGTGCCGCAGCTTTCTGGCCGTTTTTGGGGCACCATGCTGACGCTGATAGGCAATCGCTTGGTTGTAGCAGTACCGGCACGCCGCTTGCCACCGCTTCCAGACTTTAGCCAGCGCTGGCTCCGGATAAATCCGTATCTTTCTCGATTGCAGCCCGATATTTTCTGAGTCCGTAGAGCCGACTGCTGAAGCAGTGCAGGATGGTGAGGATATCCTCAACCAGTTCCTGCTGGGGAGAAAGGTGATCGTCATCGAGAACCAAGATTTCGCACCCGTATTGACGGCAGTACCACTCAACGAACTCAAATCCAAACCGGCAGAGTCGATCCCGGTGAGCGACCACAATTGTTCCGACGTCTCCCGCACGAACTCGTTCCAATAAGGCAAGGAACTTTGGTCTTTTGAAGTTGAGACCGCCGCCAACCTCTCCGACCACTTCGGCTCCAGGATAGAGGTTAACCAGTCTTGCAATCTGTCTCTCCAAGTCTGACTTTTGCCCTCGACTGCTGACTCGGGCGTACAAAACGACTCGTTTGGCTTTCTTTGGCGTTCTGATGTAGCTGTCGAGGTCATACCTTCTTGCCCTACCAGATGGAGTACGTATTGCTTTGATCCAGCCTTTCTGTTCCCATCGCCTCAAGGTGTGGAGACACACCCCAAAATAATCCGCCGCTTCTCTCGGTTTTACATACCTAGCCATACCAAGCAGCCATACTGAACATATTGTACATTATTTTCAGTATAGTCCAGCATATCATTGACTAGAGTCATGCTCCCTCGCCCTCTTCTGAAACCTCTTGCTGATACACTGTGACATACGAAAAAAGCTCGGGATCCCCCAGGCTCGGGATCCCAGCGGTTGACTACATCGTTGTGTCGCTTAGGGAGGATCCATCTTGCGCCCCATCCTCATTGCCGGCAACTGGAAAATGCACAAGACTCAGGCTGAGGCTCGCCAGTTTCTGCGCGAGTTTCGTCCAGCCCTGCAAGCCTCGTCTGCAGGGGTGAGGCCGCAGCGGCAGATCATTCTCTGCGTGCCCTTCACAGACCTGGCCGTGGTGGTAGAAGAAACGCGGGGATCCGGCATGGCTGTGGGAGCCCAGAACCTGCACTGGGAGGATCAAGGGGCGTTTACGGGAGAGATCTCCGGCCCCATGCTGGCAGAGCTGGGGGTGCGCTACGTTATCGTCGGCCACAGCGAACGGCGGCAGTACTTTGGCGAAACCGATGAAACCGTCAACCGGCGCTTGGCCGCGGCCCAGCGGCACGGGCTCACCCCCATCCTCTGTGTGGGGGAAAGCTTGCAACAGCGGGAGCAAGGCCTGACCGAGTCTTGGATTGTGGGACAGTTGGATCGCGCCTTGCCGGGGATCGATCTGCGCAACCTCGTGATTGCCTACGAGCCAATCTGGGCCATTGGCACGGGGAAAACCTGTGCAGCCGCCGAGGCCAACCGCGTCATCGGCCTTATCCGCCAGCATCTGGGCGCCGACCACCTGCCCATCCTCTACGGTGGCTCGGTCAAAGCCAGCAACATCGACGAGCTGATGGCCCAGCCGCAGATTGACGGTGTACTGGTGGGAGGGGCCAGCCTCGATCCCCAAGAGTTTGCCCGCATTGTCAACTTCCAGGCCCTGACTCCTGCCGCAGCAGCGGCTCCCTAGGTTCCTCAGCGAGATTGCCCCCACAGTAGAGCCACGGGAAAAGACTTGAGGACGGCGCCCACCGACAAGGTGTCGCCGGCAGGGATCCCTTCTTGGGTGAGGCCATTGACCCACTCCAGCCGCTTCCAGCGCGGCAGCTGAATTTCTGTGTCTTTCCAAACAGCGTCCCCCAAGGGATCCTGCGTCTGGTAAATTAGGGAGGTTAGGAAGCGGGGCGCCACCACCAGGACGACTTGTTTGTCGTGCTGACGGGCAAAAGCAATGACATGGTTGGCATAGGAGCCGCTCACCTGCAGGGGAATATAACTGCCTTCCAGAAATAGCTGCGGCTGTTCCTGACGGGCCTTTAGCACCTGATGGATGAGAAACAGCTTAATGCGGCCGTCGTGGCGGTGAAGCAGAAGATCTTGGATAAGTTGCAGGGGATCCTGCTTGATTCGCCGTTGAATTTCTTCGAGGTAAGCCAGGCGGCGGGAAAAGTCCACAGGCCGACGATTGTCGGGATCGACCATGCTGAGATCCCACAGCTCCGTGCCCTGGTAGATATCCGGGATCCCAGGGCTGGTGAGCTTCAGCAGGGTTTGAGAGAGAGAGTTAAAGATGCCAAAGTGGGCAATTTTGCGCTGAAAGGGCAGGAAAGACTCCAAGAAGGGGCTTGAGGGCCGCAGGATCTGATCGATGAAAGCAAGGGTAGCTTCTTCGTATTCGGTATCGGGGCGAAGCCAAGCAGTATGAACCTTAGCTTCCCGAACTGCTTTAATGGCGTAGTCTTTAACTCGCTGGATAAAGGTAGGAACTTCCTCTGGTTGAAAAGGATAGGAGCCGATCAAAGTCTGATAAAGAAAATACTCGTCGTTGCGATCGGGCAGCTCCGAACGCTTCGCTTGCTTGCTGCGAACTTTGTAGCCAAGATTCAACTCATGCCAGAGTTTAATGTGCTTCTCCCATTCAGCGGGGAGTTCCGAGAGCACATTCAGGCGGGCCCGCACATCCTCGCCGCGTTTGGTGTCATGGGTGGAGGAAGCATTCATTGAGAAGGGCCACTGGGCTGCTCGTTCTTGGTTAAAGCGATGGAACTCTTGGACAGAAATGCCAAAACGATATAGATCCCCACCTACTTCGTTCAGGGATAGCAGCCTGTTGTAAACGTAGAAGGCCGTATCCTCTACCCCTTTGGCCATGAGAGGGCCAGCCAACTGTTGCAGCCGCATGGCAAAGTAGATTTGCTCGTTTTTCTCTTCCTCTGAGACGTTTTCGGGGAACTCAAGGCAGAGAAAGCGCTGCAGGAAATTCAGCTCGTTAACCAAAATGGGCAGGTTCTCCTTAGCTTTCTCTACAGCTTGGCGGACGGCCTGTTGACCTTCTGAGCTGAGGATCCCTTCGTGGATGTAGACTCGGTAAACTGGGAAACACACCAAAACCTCTGCCAAGGCTCGGCGCAAGCTGTAGAGGGTGAAGTCATTGGCATAGCGGTGATGGCTGGTAATCTGCTTGAGCAAAAAAGCAAGGTTGTCCATGTCCCCTGCCAGGTTGCGCTCGATAATCAGCCGTTTTTTATCTTCGATAACCTGTTCTGGTGACTGTTGCAGGTTGGTGAAATCTTGATAAAGAGCACTGAAGGCTTCTGCATTCTCCGATTGGCAAAAGATGCCATTAAGCTTAGCTAAAAAGTCGTAACCCGTTGTGCCTTGAACTGGCCATTGCTGAGGTAGCTTCTCATTAGCTTCTAGTATTTTTTCTACCACAATGTAGAGATCTGGACAGCGTTCTCGCAGACGGTGGAGATACTCCTCTGGGTTAAATAGGCCATCGATGTGGTCGATGCGTAAACCTGTGAAGCGCCCCTGTTCTGCGAGCTTGAGAATGAGCTGATGCGTTTTGCGAAATACTTCGCGATCTTCCATCCGCAGCGAGATCAGATCGTTGATGGTAAAAAAACGACGATAATTAATCTCCTCAGCACCCACCTTCCAAAAGGAGAGGCGAAAGTTTTGCCGTGCCAAAAGGCTGTCCAACAAGTCAAAGCTGGAGGGATCCCCGGGCTTGCCGTTGAAGATGGCGATGTTCTCGTCAAAGAAGCTTTGAATATGCGGGCTAGAGGTGTAGAGCTCCCAGAGGGAGTGCTTGGCAAAGCTAATTTGATCCGTGCGCTCTAGGAGATCCTCTTTGCTAGGAATAAACTTGAGGCTGAAGAGGATCCCGAGTAGTTTGACATAGTCGGGGTGGCTGCGCCCTAGTTTCCGCCGCAACTTGCCCAGGTTATAGGTAAAAACATCGGCATAGGTGTCAATATTGAGAGGAAATCTTAAGTTGTAGTAGTTAATGCTCAGGCCGTCGGCATCATAGCGTAGCTGAATCTGGCCTGACTCCAGGCACTTGTTGTAGAAGTCGCCCAGGAAGGGAGCAAGGATTCTGCCCTTGATCCCCAGATAGGAGTGATCCCAATTCACGTCAAAGTAGTCGATAAAGTCTGAGTTAGGCCCGCTTTCCAAAACATCCATCAGCATTTGGTTTTGGCCGTCGTAGGCCATGTGGTTGGGCACGATGTCTTGGATCCAGCCGATTCCCTGCTGGTTGAGGGTTTCCCACAAGAGTTCAAACTTTTCACTCCCCCCTAACTCCACGTTGATCTGCCTGGGATCCACGACGTCGTAGCCATGGGTGCTGCCCTTGCGGGCCTGAAAGATGGGGGAAGCATATAGATCGCTGATGCCCAGCAACTTCAGGTAGGGGACAATTTGCCGCGCTGCCTCGAAGTCAAATCCAGCGTGAAACTGAATGCGATAGGTGGAAGTCGGGATCCGCATGACGACCTCAAAACGACGACAAGGTGGCTCAGCCCATGACCAGAAGGGATGTTTCCAGGGTAGCGGCTAAGATCGGGAGGTCCCGCATAAAGATCGGCAAAACCCTAGATAGGTGTTCAGGGGCACAAGAGCGCCAAAGGGCAAGCAACGATGCTAAACCAGGCGGCGGCGAGATGGGCAACGATTTTTCTCTTGAGCGGCACTTCTGGGAGCGACCTGAGCTTTGCCCAAGGGGAGTTGCGGGTGGGGGACGAACCGGTTTTCACCCTGCCCACTCCCGCTGCCTCTGCCCATCTGCGTCTGGTGCAGCAACGTCTGGAGGAGATTTTGCTGCAGGCCAGCAGCTCCCAGCCCCAGGTCGGTTTGGAGATCCCTGCTCCTCCCACTCCGGATCCCTTGGTGGCTCCTCTGCCAGCCCATACTCTTCTCAATGGGCAACTGCCGTCGACAGTGACGCCGGTGGATGCAGAGGCCTACGCCACTTCTCAACCGGCGGATTTGGCGCGACGGCTACAGAAGACCCTAGACTCGGCGGAGAGCCAGCAGCGGCTCTATCGCCGATAATGGGCGGCTGGTTACCGGTGGACCGTGCATCGGGAATCATGTCGTTTATTGGCAGATCCCTTTTGGGGAGGATCCCCTGGGGTTTTCCTATCAGCCGGTGCTGCCGGATCCCCCGCCGGAGCGGCTATTTTTGTTAAACCGCCTGCCTCAGTTTGTGCTCTACGAGTTGCGACCCTAAGCGTTTTTCTACGGCCTCCTATGTCCTCTACACCATCCACGCCAACCCTTCCCCGCCAGCCCCGCATCCTGTTGGGCCTGCGGGCTGACCATTTTCGCCATCCTGTGGATCTGCAGGCAACCCGCTCTCTGCAGCAGGTGCCGGGGCTGGGCCTGCTGATTCAGAATTTGCTCGGCTCGACGGCAGGGGAGATCTTTTATCTGGATAACATCGCCTCGAGCATTCAAATCAACGAGCACCAGTTGCCGGAAATTCACCAGCTTCTGGTGCAGGCCTGTCGCATTCTAGATCTGGAAGTGCCCCAGCTCTACGTGCGCCAAAATCCCGTGCCCAACGCTTACACTTTTGCCATGCAGGGGAAAAAGCCCTTTATCGTCCTGCACAGCTCCCTGCTGGACTTGCTGGAGCCGCCGGAAATTCAAGCCGTGATCGCCCACGAGCTGGGCCACCTCAAGTGCAACCACGGCGTCTACTTGACGATGGCCAACCTTCTCATGCTCTCGACCAGTTTGCTCCCCTTCGGTGGGCTCTTCTATCAAGCGCTGCAAGATCAACTGCTGCACTGGCTGCGCTGTGCCGAGTTTACCTGCGACCGGGCGGCGCTGCTGGTTACCCAGGACGCAAGAACGGTGATCTCGGTGCTAATGAAGCTGTGCGGCGGCTCGCCCCAGTTGGCCGCCAAGCTCAATGTGGATGCTTTTCTGGAGCAGGCCCGCACCTACGAGGAGCTGGACGACGATCTCTGGCAGCTTGAGCTGAAGCAGATGCAGACCATTGGGCGCACCCACCCGCTGCCGGTGCTGCGAGCTCGGGAAATTGAGCGCTGGTTCCGCAGCAACACTTACCGGCAAATTTTGGAGCAGCACGGCTCGACTGCTGCCTGAGAGGCCAGGATGGCTTCCCTCGGAGTGACCTCTGGCCTCCCCCTGATTGTGGGGGAGACCCTTTTCGATTGTTTCCCAGACAAGGTGGTGCTGGGCGGTGCGGCTTTGAATGTGGCTTGGAACCTCAAAGGGCTAGGATCCGATCCCGTCTTGCTCAGCCGCGTCGGCCAAGATGAGGCGGCAGAACAGTTGTTGGCGGCGCTGCGGCGGCAGGGGCTGCGTCTGGAAGGGCTGCAGCGGGATCCGCTTCACCCCACCGGCCAAGTCCGGGTCACGCTGGATGGGGAGGGGATTCCGACCTTCGCCATCTTGCCCGACCAAGCCTACGACTACATCCAGTTGGACAGGGCAGCTCTGCAAGCCCTCCGCCCCAGCCTGATCTACCGGGGCAGCTTGGCGGCGCGTCGAGAAGCAGCCCATCGCCATTTTCAGGAGACCCTTCCCACTTTGGGCTGTCCGGTGTTTTTGGACCTCAATCTGCGGGATCCCTGGTGGCGCCCAGGCCCCGTCCGGGAAATGCTGCGCACCTGCGCTTGGCTGAAGCTGAACCAAGAGGAGCTGGAGCAGGTGGTGCAGTTAGAAAGCATCCCCGCCGGCAAGGTGGAGGAACAGGGGCAGGCCTTGCGGGCGCGGTTGAACCTGAGGGGCTTGTTCCTAACGCTGGGGGCGGCAGGTGCATTCCTGTTCACCGGTAGGGGGGTGTATCGGGGGGAGCCGGTGCCGGTGCCGCGGCTGGTGGATACGGTGGGGGCAGGGGATGGGTTTAGCGCGGTGGCCATCCTGGGCCTGCTG
Organism: Synechococcus sp. W60.3; assembly: GCF_047502615.1. NCBI lineage: Bacteria > Bacillati > Cyanobacteriota > Cyanophyceae > Synechococcales > Synechococcaceae > Synechococcus > Synechococcus sp. W60.3. Next base: position 53,815 of record NZ_JANSHJ010000004.1, read on the forward strand.
CAAGGATGGCCGGAGGCGGTGTTGCTGCAACGGGCGGTGGAGTTTGCGGCGGCCATCTGTGGAGTTGCGGGGGGCGCCCCCCCAGATCCGGCGTTCTATCGCCCCTTCCGGCAAGCGTGGGGGCTGTAGAAGCTACTGGAACTGGCGCCAGTGGAACTGGGCGTAGCGCCCCCCCTTGCTCAGCAACTCGCGATGATTGCCCTCCTCCAACAGTTGCCCCTGCTCGAGGACGAAAATGCGATGGGCGCTGCGCACCGTAGAAAGGCGGTGGGCGATCACAAAAACCGTGCAGCGCTGCATCAACCGCTGCAGAGCTTCCTGCACCAAGGCCTCAGACTCGTTATCCAAAGCAGAGGTGGCCTCGTCCAGGATCAAGATCTTGGGGTTGAGCAACACGGCGCGGGCAATGGCCAACCGCTGCCGCTGGCCGCCGGAGAGGGTAACTCCGCGTTCTCCAACACGGGTGGCGTAGCCATCGGGCAGGCTCTCGATGAAACTGTCGATGTTGGCCACGCGGGCCGCCTGCCGCACTGCTTCCAGGTCAAAGTCCTCTTGGCCGTAGGCGATGTTGCTGGCGATGGTGCCGGAAAACAGGGTAATCTCCTGGGGCACGATGCCGATCTGGCGGCGCAAGCTCTTGAGGGTGACGGTGCGGATGTCGATGCCGTCGATGCGGATGCAGCCTTCCTGGGGATCGTAGAAGCGCGGGATCAGGTTGACCAGGGTGGATTTGCCGGCGCCGGAGGATCCCACCAGGGCGACAATCTCGCCGGGGGCCACTTGGAAGCTGATCTGTTTGAGCACCGGCTGATCTGGTTTGTAGGCAAAGGAAACCTGCTCGAACTCCACCCAGCCTTCAATGGGCGGCATGGGGCGGGCGCCGGGCAGCTCCCGCACGCGGGAGCGGGTATCCAAGAGCTCGAAGATCCGCTCCACCGAGGCTTCCCCCTGTTTCAGCTCGCTGTAGTTGTTGGTGATGTGGACAATGGGGTCGATCAGCATGGCGACCCCGGCAATAAAGCCAAGAAACTGGCTGCCGGTCAGGTTGCCCTTGCTAATCTGCCAGCCCCCCACCCAAAACACCCCCAACACGCTCATGGCGTACAGAAAGCCCACCACCGGGTCTTGGATAGCTTTAACCTGTTCGGTTTGGAAGCGGGCCAGGCGGTTGTTCTCGGCCATGGCGCTGAAGCGGCGGATCTCGTAGTCCTCGGCAGCAAAGGCGCGGGTGAGGCTGATGCCGGCAAAGGCTTCCGTCAGAAGGGAGGACAGGTCGGCCATGCTCTCCTGGTTAAGGCGGGAGCGCAGCAGCAGCCGCTCCCCAAACCAACTGATCAAGGCGCCCATCAGGGGGGCAATCACCAGGGTGGTCAAGGTGAGGATGCCGTTGAGGTAGAACAGGTAGGCCACTACCGCCAAGATGGTGAGCACGCTGGGGATGAAGCGGTGGAAAAAGCGCTGCACCACTTCGCCCACCCGATCCAGATCGCCGGTGAGGCGGTAGACCAGGTCGCCGGTGCGGCTGCCGGAAAAGTAGTCCACATCCAACCCCTGCAAATGGGCGTAGAGCCGTTGCCGCAATTCCAATACCATTTGCAAAGAGGCCTTGGCCATAAGGGTGTCCTGGCCGTACTGGAAGGCGCCGCGCACCAGAAAAAACACCACCCCGATCAAGGCCAAGATCCGCAGTTGCCCCAGATCCCCCGCGCCGATGGAGCGGGCCACCCACTCGATCAAGTAGGCGAGGGCAGGCATAGTGAGGACAAAGCCAAGGGTACAGGCCAGCCCCAGCAGCAACATCCACAGGTGGGGCCGAATGAAGGGAAAAAGGCGGCGATAGCTACGACCCGGATGCACAGATCTCAGAAGAAAGGGCTTCTGCCCCACTCAGCTTACCGGATCGGGCCACAAGCTGCTGCCGGGATCCCTGGCCAGCGGGGTTGTCTCTTAGACGGCTCTGGCTAGCCTAACTTTTGCCCATACCTGGCAAGGGGGGATCCCCTTCTTCGACGGCGTCTGCGCCAACGTCGCCAGCGGGAGACCAGGCAATCGCTGAGGCTGTGGTTCAGCGAACCCAGCTCCAGCCCCATGCCCACCCAAAGCAGCGTCTCTGCGTGCGCATGCAACCCTTGCCAGAGGTGGTTGCGCCAGGCCCAGGGCCGCCACTGCCACCAGCCCAGGCGGGATCCCAGCCAAGCCCCCGGCAGGCCCACCCCCGCCACCCACAGGCCCAGGTAGAGCACGCGCAGGGCAGTGCCGACGATCGGCCCGTGGGACCAGAAGGAGCGGTGTTGCAGGCAGCGGCGGTAGGGGAGCCAAATCCAGCGCAGGAACAGCCAGCGGCGATACTGGCGAGAGTCAGTGTCCAGATCCCCGGAAAACATCAGGCCGCTGAAGAGATAGGCGGATCCCACGGCCAGAGCTACGGCAGCGCTGTTGCCCAACAGGCCGGCTGCCAAAGTGACGCCGGGAGCTGTCCAGAGGGTGATGCGATCGTGGGTGGATCCCAGAGGCATGAAGCCAGCGCAGCGCTCCGCTGCGGCTGAGTCTAGCCGCAGGAGAAGGAAAAAGCTTGCCCTCAGGCCGGGATCCCTCGATTGAGGCGATCCAACACCTGCAACTGCCGGTAGAGCATCTCCACCCGCGGCATCTGAATCCCGCCTTGCTGGGCATAGCGGAGCGGGTTGGCAAAAATAGCCTCCAGTTCCAGGGGACGCTTGCGCTCGTAGTCGATCTTCATGCTGGTTCGGTAGGGGGCCATCTTCTCGGTGCTGGCCAGCATCTCGGAGATCAGGGTCTGCGGGAGGTGGCGGCCACAGGCGGCAGCCCCCTGGATCACCTCGTGCATCAGCGTTTCCGCCAAAGCGCGGGCCTCAGGGTCGCGGATCATTTGCTGGGTATCGGCGTTGAAGATCACCGAGAGGCCGTTGAAGGGAATGTTCCAGACCAACTTCTGCCAGCGGGCCAACATCAGATCCGGAGAAAGAGAGGTCGGGATCCCGGCCCGCTGAAAATCTGCTTGAACTTGTTGAAGGCGAGGCGTGATCCCCTGGGGCGCATAGCCGGGGCCGTATTCCGCCAGCAGCACCGAGCCATAATCCAGATGACAGATGTGGCCGGGGCCGACTTTGTTGGAGCTGATAAAGCACAGCCCGCCGATCACCCGCTCAGGGCCAACCCAGTTGGCAATCTCCGGCTCCGCCCCCAGGCCGTTTTGCAGCAGGATCACCACGCCGTTGTCCGCCAGCACAGGCGGCAGCAACCGTGGCAGGAGGTGATTTTGGGTAGCTTTCAGGGCCACGATCACCCCTTCGCAGACGGGCATCTCCTCCACGGCGGCGTAGGCATTTACCTGGGGTAAGTGAAAGTCGCCCCAGCAGGACTCTACCCACAGCCCTTTCTGGCGCACGTGGTCGTAGTCGCTGTGCAAGAGAAAATGCACTGTGAAGCCAGCCTGTTGCAGTTTTGCCCCGTAAAACCCTCCCAGGGCGCCTGTGCCCAAGACAGCGTAGCGACGGGTTTCCGGCAAGACAGCCATAGCGGCAAAAGTCGGCAGATTATCCCCACCATACCGCACCCCAGGGGCGTCTCAGGCTCACTCTCTGCTGTTTTCCTCAAGTTTGGCGTCGATCAACAACACCCGCTCCTCGCCGTCGGTTTCCCGCAGGTGCACTTTGACGATCTGCTCAGGGGCCGTGGTTAGCTTGTGACCGCAGTAGTCTGGTTGAATGGGAAACTGGCGGTGGCCGCGGTCGATCAACACGGCCAGGCGCACTTGCTCCGGTCGCCCAAAGTGGTTGAGAGCCTCCAGAGCCGCACGGACGGTGCGACCCCGGAAGAGCACATCGTCCACCAACACCACTTCTTGGCCGGTCAGATCCCGCGGCAGCTCGCTGCGATTGGGAGTGCGCAGGCCGCCGGAGCCCAGGTCGTCTCGGAAGAAGGTGATGTCCAGCTCTCCTACCTGCGGTGGGCTCCCGAAGCCGGTGGCGATGCGATCCCGCAGGCGGTAGGCCAAGGGGACGCCGCGAGTGCGAATGCCGATCAACACCAGCCTGTCCAGGTGGGGGTGATCCCTGGCAATTGCTGTAGCCAGAGCGTCGATCAGCTCCGCTATCTGCTGCGCATTGAAGACCTCGACTGTGGACATGGATCCCTGTCCCCCCCTCGCCAGTTGGGACTCAGCTTATAAAAGCCCAAATTAGCCCAATCTGCCGGCGGGATCCCCATCCGGTAGGATAAAAGTAAGAGCAATCCCAAAGCCGTGGAGGTTTCCTGGAGGGATCTGCGATGTCTGTTGCTTGGCCGGCTTCTGGTTTGGTGAGACTGTCCTGGCTGACCCCTTTCCTGCGGGGTGCGGTGTTTTGCGGGCTGATCCTGTGCCTGGGTGTCGCCCTCTTGGGATCCCCGTCCTGGGCAGAAGACTACAGCAAGCGGGATCTGCAGGGGGCGAACTTTGCCGGACAAGACCTGAGCGGCTGGAAATTTCTCAAGGCCAACCTGCGACAAAGCGATCTCAGCCATGTCAAAGCGGCAGGGGCGAATCTGTTTGGAGCCAACCTCAGCAGAGCCAACCTGCGGGGGGCCGATCTGCGCGGCGCCACCTTGGACATGGCCAATTTGCAAGGTGCCGACCTGCGGGAAGCCCAACTGCAGGACAGCATGATGTGGCTGGCGCGGGTGGAAGGGATCGAGATCGAGGGGGCGGATTTCACCAACGCCCTGATCCGCAAAGATGCCCTTGCCATCCTCTGCGAACGGGCCAGCGGCGTTAACCCCGTCACCGGGCGGGCCACCCGCGACACCCTCGGATGCGACTAATCCCTCACCCTCGGACCCTCTCCCCTGAGGGAGAGGGGGGATGGGGAGGCCAGGAACGCCCTGTTTCGCCGCAAAGAGGTGTGGCTCAGGAGGTGGGGGCAGCCGCCTCAGAGCGGGCGGACGGGCGCCGAAACTGGCTGAGAAGCGAGTTCCAGGCCAAGCGGGCCATGGATAGCAGCCAATTGCCCTCCAATTCCTTGAACAAGTCCATGTTGAGCTTGAAGGCGTAGTTGGCTTCCGCCACAATGCGCTCGATGGTGGCCTGATCCAGCTCCAGCGCGTCCAACTGGGCGCGGTAGCGCTGCTTAAACTTGCCCTCGTGGGGGATCTGCTCGAAATCGTAAAAGGCCGTTCCTTCCCCCGGCGGCAGGCCCATGGCCCGGCGGGCGATGTTTTTCAGGATCTGGCCGCCCGAGAGGTCGCCGATGTAGCGGGTGTAGGCGTGGGCAATCAGCAGAACCGGGTCTTTTTCCACCACTTCTCGAATGCGGTTGACATAGACCTGGCAAGCGGGAGAGGGCTTGACCACGGCACGCCAATTGGGGCCGACAAAATAATTCAAGTCCTTCTCCAGGCTGGCCCTGCGCCACAATTCGGGATAGTAAAGCCGGCCCACCAGCGGGTGCTCTCGCAATTGGGCAAAGCCCTCTTCCAGAGCGCTGTAGACAAAGTAAAAGTTGCCCACATAGCGGCTGTAGGCTTTTTTATCCACCACTCCCTTGAGGAAGCACTTGATGAAGGCCATATTCTCGGCCATGGTGTGGGACTGCTTGGTGCCCTCCCGCAACTGAACCGAGAGGCTGGCATGCTGGTGTTTTTGTTGCAGACTTTGACTCACAAAATCCTCCTCGCCAAAAACGGCTGCTTGTGTGAGCTGTTTTCAAAAACATCAATAAAGGTCGCCCTGGCCCCAGAGGCTGTGTAACCCCACTTCAACCCCTTCTCATCTGAATGGATGTGGATCCTGCCGGGGAACGACGCAGACCAGACCTCCACCAGGCTGAGCGCGCCCTCCAACGACTTGACCTAGCCTCCAGGCCCACCCCACTTTTCCAAGCCCTTTGACGACCGGCAAGCGGAGTCGGAGCAGCGGCTGACTTCCCAACGGTCAATGATTAGAATAATCTGCTTAAGTGTGAATGGATGTGAACAATCCTTAAGGCAGGTTGGGGATCGCCCCTGGCTTGGCAGCTTGGTTGGGATCCCAGGGGCCGTTGCCAAAACTTCCCGGATAACCCGGCGGCCCTTGTAACGTTCGTTGACGATCGTTGGCAGGGTTTCTATAATTAGAGGCCTGACTGCAGCGCAACCCCTGCCGAGCAACGCATGACACAATTAGCAGTGCCATCCCCTGCCGCTCCTACCTTGCCTGACCTGGTAGAGATTCAGCGGGAGAGTTTTTTGTGGTTTTTGCGAGAAGGGTTTGAAGAGGAGCTCCTCAGCTTTTCCCCTATCGTCGATTACACAGGCAAGCTGGAGCTGCACTTTCTGCCGGAGTACCGCCCTGGGGATCCCTCCAAAGGGTACAAGATCAACAAGCCGCGCTACGACCCTGAGGAAGCTAAGCGACGGGATGCTACCTACCAAGCGCAAATCCGGGTGCCCACTCGCCTGATTAACAAAGAGACGGGCGAGATCAAGGACATGGACGTCTTCATCGGCGAGCTGCCTTTGATGACGGATCGGGGTACCTTCATCATCAACGGCGCCGAGCGGGTGATCGTCAACCAAATCGTGCGCAGCCCCGGCGTCTACTACAAGTCGGAGCTGGACAAAAACGGTCGGCGCACCTACAGCGCCAGCCTCATCCCCAACCGGGGCGCCTGGCTGAAGTTTGAGACCGACAAAAACGGCCTGGTGTGGGTGCGCATCGACAAAACCCGCAAGCTCTCGGCGGCGGTGCTGCTGAAGGCCTTGGGCCTGAGCGACTCGGAGATCTACGACAGCCTGCGCCACCCCGAATTTTTCCAAAAAACCATGGAAAAAGAGGGGCACTACAGCGAAGAAGAGGCCCTGATGGAGCTGTACCGCAAGCTGCGGCCTGGCGAGCCTCCCACCGTCTCCGGCGGCCAGCAGTTGTTGGAATCCCGCTTCTTCGATCCCAAGCGCTACGACCTGGGCCGAGTAGGGCGCTACAAGCTCAACAAAAAGCTCAATCTCAACGTGGCGGAAAATGTGCGGGTGCTCACCGTCACGGACATCTTGGCCGTCATCGACTACCTGATTAACTTGGAGTACGACATCGGCCATGTGGACGACATCGATCACCTGGGCAACCGCCGCGTGCGCTCGGTGGGCGAGCTCTTGCAAAACCAAGTACGGGTGGGCCTCAACCGCCTGGAGCGGATCATCCGCGAGCGCATGACGGTCTCCGAGTCAGAGAACCTCACCCCGGCCTCGCTGGTTAACCCCAAGCCCTTGGTGGCGGCCATCAAGGAGTTCTTCGGCTCCAGCCAGCTCTCCCAGTTCATGGATCAGACCAACCCGCTGGCGGAGCTGACCCACAAGCGGCGGCTGTCGGCCTTGGGCCCCGGTGGCCTGAGCCGGGAGCGGGCCGGCTTTGCCGTGCGGGATATCCACCCCAGCCACTACGGGCGCATCTGCCCCATCGAAACTCCGGAAGGCCCCAACGCCGGGCTGATCGGATCCCTGGCCACCCACGCCCGCGTCAACCAGTACGGCTTCATCGAAAGCCCTTACTACCGGGTCGAAAACGGCGTGGTGCGCAAGGATCTGGGGATGGTCTACCTCACCGCCGACGAGGAGGACGAGTATCGCGTGGCGCCGGGGGATGTGCCGGTGGATGCCGAAGGCCGCATCACCGCCGACTTGGTGCCGGTGCGCTACCGCCAGGAATTTACCACCGCCCACCCCAGCGAGGTGCACTACGTGCAGGTGTCGCCGGTGCAAGTGATCTCGGTGGCCACCTCCTTGATCCCCTTTTTGGAGCACGACGACGCCAACCGCGCCCTGATGGGGGCGAACATGCAGCGGCAGGCGGTGCCCCTGCTCAAGCCGGATCGGCCTTATGTGGGCACGGGTTTGGAAGCCCAGGCGGCGCGGGACTCTGGCATGGTGGTGGTGTCGCGCACCAGTGGCGTGGTGACCTATGTTTCCGCCGACGAAATCGTGGTGCGGCCAGACGACGGCGGGGATCTGATTGTTTACCGCTTGCAGAAGTACCAGCGCTCCAACCAAGATACCTGTCTCAACCAGCGCCCTCTTGTCTACGCGGGGGATCGGGTGGTGCCCGGGCAGGTGCTGGCGGACGGCCCGGCGACCGAGGGAGGCGAGCTGGCCTTGGGCCAAAACGTCTTGGTGGCCTACATGCCCTGGGAGGGCTACAACTACGAAGATGCCATCTTGATCAGCGAGCGGCTGGTCTACGATGATGTCTTCACCTCGGTACACATCGAGAAGTACGAGATCGAAGCCCGGCAGACCAAGCTAGGGCCGGAAGAGATCACCCGCGAGATTCCCAACGTGGGGGAAGATGCCCTGCGCAACCTGGACGAAAACGGCATTGTGCGCATTGGGGCTTGGGTGGAAGCCGGCGATATTTTGGTGGGCAAGGTCACTCCCAAAGGGGAGTCGGATCAACCGCCAGAGGAGCGGCTGTTGCGGGCCATTTTCGGCGAGAAAGCTCGCGACGTGCGCGACAACTCGCTGCGGGTGCCCAACGGCGAGCGCGGGCGGGTGGTGGATGTACGCATCTTTACCCGCGAGCAGGGGGACGAGCTGCCTCCGGGCGCCAACATGGTGGTGCGGGTTTACATCGCCCTCAAGCGCAAAATTCAAGTGGGGGACAAGATCGCGGGCCGTCACGGCAACAAGGGCATCATCTCCCGCATCTTGCCGATCGAGGACATGCCCTACCTGGCGGATGGCACGCCGGTGGATGTGGTGCTCAACCCCTTGGGGGTTCCCTCCCGCATGAATGTGGGCCAGGTGTATGAGTGTCTCCTGGGCTGGGCGGCAGAACACTTGGGGGTGCGCTTTAAGCTGATGCCCTTCGACGAGATGCACGGCCTGGAAGCCTCGCGGTTGACGGTGGAGGCCAAGTTGCGGGAGGCTCGTGAAAAAACCGGCAAAGACTGGATCTTCAACCCAGAAGGCAAGTACTGCGGCAAGATCCAGGTGTTCGATGGTCGCACTGGCGAGCCTTTCGACCAGCCGGTTACGGTGGGCCGTGCCTACATGCTGAAGCTGGTGCATTTGGTGGACGACAAGATCCACGCCCGCTCTACCGGTCCCTACTCGCTGGTAACCCAGCAGCCCCTGGGGGGTAAGGCGCAGCAGGGTGGCCAGCGCTTTGGCGAGATGGAGGTGTGGGCTTTGGAGGCGTTTGGAGCGGCCTACATCTTGCAGGAGCTGCTCACCGTCAAGTCGGACGATATGGTGGGGCGCAACGAGGCCCTCAACGCCATCGTCAAGGGCAAGCCCATCCCTCGACCCGGCACGCCGGAATCTTTCAAGGTGTTGGTGCGGGAGCTGCAGTCCCTCTGCCTGGACGTGTCTGTCCATAAGGTGGAGGTGGACAGCGACGGCCAGACCCGCGATGTGGAGGTGGATCTGATGGCCGATGTCTCCAGCCGCCACACCCCCTCGCGGCCCACTTATGAATCCGTTACATCCGAGGATCTTTCTCCAGCGGCAGGAGGAACCTTTACCTTAGCCAGGCGCAGCCGCGAGGAAGACGAAGACAGGGAGGAAGAGGACGATTTTTGATTGATGCCAGGGATCCCATTCGGCTCAGGAGAGGAGGGGTGGGGTTCCTCTCCCCTTCCTTTGTAGTTGCTAGGGCAGCAAGTCAGGAGAACAACGGCAATGGCCAAAACGGAGCAACGCTTTGACTATGTCAAGATTGGGCTGGCTTCTCCGGAGCGGATTATAGAGTGGGGCCAGCGCACCCTGCCCAACGGCCAAGTGGTGGGAGAAGTCACCAAGCCGGAGACCATCAACTACCGAACCCTCAAGCCGGAGATGGATGGTCTCTTCTGTGAGCGCATCTTCGGGCCGGTTAAGGACTGGGAGTGTCACTGCGGCAAGTACAAGCGAGTGCGGCATCGCGGCATTGTCTGCGAGCGCTGTGGGGTGGAGGTGACCGAGTCGCGGGTGCGCCGCCATCGTATGGGCTACATCAAACTGGCCGCCCCGGTCACCCACGTTTGGTACCTGAAAGGGATCCCCAGCCACATCGCCACGCTGTTGGACATGCCGCTGCGGGATGTGGAGCAGGTGGTGTACTTCAACGCCTACGTGGTGGTGGATCCGGGCAACGCTCCCAACCTCTCCTACAAGCAGTTGCTGACCGAGGATCAATACCTGGAGATCGAGGATCAGATGTACGAGGAGGGATCCGAGCTGCAACTGCCGGAGAACTGGGCCATGATCGGGGCGGAGGCCATCGAACGCCTGCTCAAGGATATCGACCTGGAAAAAGAGGCGGAGCAGTTGCGGGAGGAGATCGCCAGCGCCCGCGGCCAGAAGCGGGCGCGCCTAATCAAGCGGCTGCGCGTGATCGACAACTTCATCGCCACGGGAGCCCGGCCAGAGTGGATGGTGCTGCGGGTGCTGCCGGTGATCCCGCCCGATCTGCGCCCGATGGTGCAGTTGGATGGGGGGCGCTTTGCCACCAGCGACCTCAACGATCTCTACCGTCGGGTGATCAACCGCAACAACCGCCTGGCGCGGCTGCAGGAGATCATGGCGCCGGAGATCATCGTGCGCAACGAGAAGCGTATGCTGCAGGAGGCGGTGGACGCCCTGATCGACAACGGTCGGCGGGGGCGCATGGTGGTGGGGGCCAACAACCGTCCCCTCAAGTCCCTCTCCGATATCATTGAGGGCAAGCAGGGGCGTTTCCGGCAAAACCTGCTCGGCAAGCGGGTGGACTACTCTGGGCGTTCGGTGATCGTGGTGGGGCCCAACCTGCGCATGCACCAGTGTGGCTTGCCCAAAGAGATGGCCATCGAGCTGTTCCAGCCCTTTGTGATCCACAAGTTGATCAAGCGGGGCATCGTCAACAACATCAAAGCCGCCAAAAAGCTGATCCAGAGCAATGACCCGCAGGTTTGGGACGTGCTGGAGGACGTAATCGACGGCCACCCAGTTTTGCTCAACCGTGCCCCAACGTTGCACCGCCTCGGGATCCAGGCTTTTGAGCCGATCCTGGTGGAGGGGAGGGCGATTCAGCTCCACCCCTTGGTCTGCCCGGCTTTCAACGCCGACTTCGACGGCGACCAGATGGCGGTGCATGTGCCTCTCTCCTTGGAAGCCCAGGCGGAGGCACGCTTGCTGATGTTGGCCACCAACAACATCCTCTCCCCGGCCACAGGCGCTCCGATTATTACTCCCAGCCAAGACATGGTGTTGGGGTGCTACTATCTGACGGCGGACAATCCCCACGCCCCCGACCTTGGCGATCGTTATTTTGCCAGCCTGGAGGACGCCCTCATCGCCTACGACCGCGGCGTCATCGGCCTGCACAGCAAAATCTGGGTGCGCTACAGCGGCCCGATGGAGTTGGGCAAAGAGGAAAAAGAGTCGGAGCCTCAGATTATCGAGGAGCCGGGCGGCACCCGCCTCAAGATCACCAACTACCGCCGCATCCGCGAGGATCGGGACGGCAACGTGATCAGCCAATACATTCGCACCACGGCGGGCCGGATCATCTTCAACAAAACGGTGCAAGATATTTTGTCTGCTTGAGGCTGCCCCTGTGGACGTTGCCCTTGTCGATGGGTAGCTGGGATCCCTGCCCCCTTGTCCAGAACTGTCAGAGTTATCACCGAGGCATTATGAGCGAAAAAGGACGCTTTTCCGCCGGTCTAGTCCGGCAGGCCGCCGATGGCGCCAAGGCCAAGACCCCGCCGCCCCCTGTACCCTTTCGCAACTATCAAATCGGCAAAAAAGAGCTGCGCAATCTGATTGCCTGGTCGTTTGCTCGCTACGGCACCGCCCGCACCGCTCAGATGGCGGATGCTCTGAAGGCCCTGGGCTTCAAATACGCCACCCAGGCTGCCGTTTCCATCAGCATCGAGGATCTGCGCATTCCACCCAGCAAGCGGCAGTTGTTGGCCCAGGCAGAAGCGGAGATCGAGGCGGCCACGGAGCGCTACACCCGCGGCGAGATCACCGAGGTGGAGCGCTATCAAAAGGTGATCGATACCTGGAACCAGACCAACGACCAGATTAAGGAGGAGATGCTCAGCAACTTCCGCCAGAACGATCCCCTCAACTCCGTGTACATGATGGCCAACTCGGGGGCGAGGGGGAACGTCTCGCAGGTGCGGCAGTTGGTGGGCATGCGCGGCCTGATGGCCAACCCGCAGGGGGAGATCATCGACTTGCCGATTAAAACCAATTTCCGCGAGGGCCTGACGGTTACCGAATACATCATCTCTTCCTACGGGGCGCGCAAGGGCTTGGTGGACACGGCTTTGCGCACTGCCGACTCTGGCTACCTGACCCGCCGTTTGGTGGACGTGTCTCAGGATGTGATCGTGCGGGAATCCGACTGCGGCACCGACCAAGGGATCCTGCTGGAACCCCTGCTGGATGCGGACAAGGTGGTGGTGTCGCTGGAGGAGCGCCTGGTGGGCCGGGTGCTGGCGCGGGATGTGGTGCACCCGCAAACCCAGGAGATCCTTGCCCGCCGCAACCAAGAGGTGGATCACGACTTGGCCAAGGCCATTGTGGAGGCCGGCATCCGGCAGGTGATGGTGCGTTCTCCCCTCACCTGCGAGGCCAACCGATCGGTGTGCCGGATGTGCTATGGCTGGAGCCTGGCCCACTCCCGGCTGGTGGATCTGGGGGAGGCGGTCGGGATCATCGCCGCTCAATCGATTGGGGAGCCGGGCACCCAGTTAACCATGCGCACCTTCCACACGGGAGGTGTGTTTACCGGGGAGGTGGCCCGCCAAATTCGCGCCCCCTTTGCTGGCGTGGTGCGGTTCCCGAAAAATCTGCGCACCCGCCCCTTCCGCACCCGCCACGGCGACGATGCCCTGCAGCTAGAAGCGAACAACCAAATTGTCCTGGAAGGGCCAGACGGACAACGGGAAGTCTTCGACATGACGCAGGGATCCACTCTGCTGGTGCGGGACGGGGCCCAGGTGCAGCGGGATCAGTTGATTGCGGAAGTGACTGTAGCCAAGGCCGTGCGCAAGAGCACCGAGAAAGCCCAGAAGGAGGTGGTGGCCGACTTGGCGGGGGAAATCCGCTTTGCCGATCTGCCCATCGAGGAGAAAACCGACCGCCAGGGCAACACCACCTGCACCGCGCAGCGGCAAGGGTTGATCTGGGTGATGTCCGGCCAGGTATACAACCTGCCGCCGGGGGCCGAGCCGGTGGTGAAAAACGGGGATCGGGTGCAGGCGGGGGATGTGATCGCTGAGACCTCGCTGGTAACCGAGCACGGCGGCATCGTGCGGCTGCCGGAGCGCAGCGACACCAAAAGTGGGCGCGAAGTGGAGATCATCAACGCCGCGGTGGTGTTGCACGAGGCGCGGGTGCGGGTGGAATCCCACCAGGGCCGGGAGCAATTTTTGCTGGATACGGCCAGCGGCCAGACCTTTGTCCTCAAGGCCACGCCGGGCACCAAAGTGGGCAACGACGAGGTAGTGGCGGAGCTGATCGAGAACAATTTCCGCACCCAGACGGGCGGCCTGGTGAAGTTTGCCGGTGTCGAGGTGGCCCGGCGGGGCAAGGCGAAGCAGGGCTATGAGGTCATCCGGGGCGGCACCTTGCTGTGGATCCCGGAGGAGACCCACGAGGTGAACAAGGACATCTCCCTGTTGAACGTGGAGGATGGCCAGTACGTAGAAGCCGGCACCGAGGTGGTGAAGGACATCTTCTGCCAAAATGCTGGCGTCGTCGAGGTTATCCAGAAAAACGACATCCTGCGGGAGATCGTCATCAAGCCCGGATCCCTGCATCTGGTGGACGACCCCGCCGACCTGGAAATACCCACCGGCACGCTAATCCAGCCGGGCCAGAAGCTGCTCAGCAGCATCGTCCCTGACCGATTGGTCTATCTGGAGCAGGTGGAGACGCCTGAAGGGCCAGGCCTGCTGCTGCGCCCGGTGTACGAGTACGAGATCCCCGACCGGCCGGTGGTGCCCAGCCAAGAGTCTACCAGCGAGTCTGGCCGCTCCATTCGCCTGCGGGCGGTGCAGCGCGTTCCCTTCAAGGATGGGGAGCGGGTGAAGTCGGTGGGGCCGGTAGAACTGCTGCGCACACAACTGGTGCTGGAGATCGATACCGACGCCCCGCAACTGAAGGCCGATATTGAACTGATCCAAGATGAGAAGGATCCCAGTATCCGTCGCCTGCAACTGGTGATCTTGGAAACCCTGCTGCTGCGCCGAGACGTGGAGGCGGATCTAACCCAGGGGAGTACCCACACGCGGCTGTTGGTGAGCGAAGGAGACAGTATCGGCAGGGGGGGTGTTATCGCCCGCACCGAGATTCAGGCCAAAAAAGCCGGGATCGTGCAGGGGATCCGCCAGGGCGCGGAGGTGGTGCGACGGGTTCTGGTGGTTACCGACGACGACCTGCTGACGGTGCCTCTGACGGGCCAAGCCAGCGTCGAGGTGGGAGCGCTGGTGCGGGCCGGCGACGAGCTGGCGCCGGGGATCCCTGCCCCCGAGTCGGGGCAAGTGATGCAGATCGCCGATGGCCAAGTGGTGTTGCGGTTGGCGCGGCCTTATTTGGTGTCGGCGGGTGCCATTCTGCAGGTGCGGGATGGGGATCTGGTGCAGCGGGGGGATTCTTTGGCCCTCCTGGTGTTTGAGCGGGCCAAGACGGGGGACATCATCCAGGGTCTGCCGCGGATCGAGGAGCTGTTGGAGGCCCGCAAGCCCAAGGAAATGTGTGTTCTGGCCAAGCGGCCCGGCACGGTGCAACTGAGCTGGCGAGGAGAAGAGCCGGATCTGCGGGTCATCGAAGCCGATGGTACGGTTACCGAGTATTCGGTGATGCCGGGGCAAAACCTGATCGTGGTCGATGGCCAGCCGGTACAGGTGGGGGATCCGCTGACCGACGGCCCGGCCAACCCCCACGATCTCTTGGAGATCTACTTTGAGTACCATCGCCAAACCTTGGGCGACGACCAAGCGGCACGGCTAGCCTTGCGGGAGGTGCAGCGCTTCCTGGTCAACGAGGTGCAGAACGTCTATCGCTCGCAAGGGGTGGAGATTGCCGACAAGCACATCGAGATTGTGGTGCGCCAGATGACCTCCAAGGTGCGGGTGGACGACAGCGGCGACACCGTCCTGTTGCCCGGCGAGCTGGTGGAGCTGCGGGAAATCCAGCAGACCAACGCTACCATGGCCATCACCGGCGGGGCGCCGGCTAAGTACACGCCCGTTCTGCTGGGGATCACCAAGGCCAGCTTGAACACCGACAGCTTCATCTCGGCGGCCAGCTTCCAGGAGACCACGCGGGTGCTGACGGAGGCGGCCATCGAAGGCAAGTCCGACTGGCTGCGGGGCCTGAAGGAGAACGTGATCATCGGGCGCTTGATCCCGGCGGGCACGGGCTTCAGCACCTACGAGGAGATGGCGCCAGAACCGGAGCCGGAGGAAGAGGAGGAGCCTGTTGTGCTGCCAGAGCTGCCGCCTCGCCTGATCTTGGATGACGACCAGCTCATCGACGACTCCACCCCCGTTGACGAGCCGACGGAGGATGAGGGAGAAGAAGAGTGAGGCATTGGCGGATCACCAGCCCTGGGCGGCGCTACAGGCTGAGATCGTCGCTTGCCGCCGCTGTCCCCGCCTGGTGGCTTGCGAGAGGCGGTTGCCCAGCAAAAGGTGGCCCGTTTTTGTGACCAGCTCTACTGGGGCCGACCGGTGCCGGGGTTTGGGGATGTGCAGGCGCGGCTGTGGGTGATCGGCTTGGCGCCGGCAGCCCATGGGGGCAACCGCACCGGGCGGGTGTTTACGGGGGATCCCAGCGGGGATTGGCTATTTCGCGCTCTGCGCCGGGCCAGGTTTGCCAATCAACCCATCTCTCTGCACCGGGAAGATGGCCTGCAATTGCGGGATTGCTACATCTCAGCCGTGATGCGCTGCGCGCCGCCGCAGAACCGCCCCACCGCCGCAGAAGCCAAGACCTGCCTGGGCTATCTGAGACAAGAGCTGGAGCTGTTGACCCAGGTGCGGGTCATCTTGGCGTTGGACCATAACCACATGCCATGGCCATGACGACCTTGCTGAGCCGCCAGGCCCGGCGGGGATCAGGCGGGCTGCCAGGTTTCCAGGCGGTAGGCGCTGTCCCAGAACAGCCATTCCAGGCGAGAGGCGGTGACAAAAGCAGCCGTCATCTTCTCCCGCGTCGCCGCTGTGGTCTGCGTAGCCAAGGAGTCGGTGATGTCCAGGGCCTGTTGCACCACCTGGGCAAATTCTTCCCCGGCATAGGTGTCGATCCATTGTTGATAAGGATTGTTGGGCTTGGCGGTGCGGTAAATGGCGGATCCCACCTCACGGTAAATCCAGAAGCAGGGCAGCACAGCGGCCATGGCCACCTCGTAGGGATCCAAGGCAGCCGCAGCCAATAGAAAACGGGTGTAGGCGAAGCAGGCAGGAGCGTAGGTTGTCTCCGGCTGGATGTCGTAGAGGCGAAAGTAACTCTCGTGCAGGCTGCGCTCGGCCACAATGGCCCCCAGGGCAAAGTTCAAGAAACTCACCACCCGCTCAGCCCCCTCGGAACGGGCCCCGATCAAGGCAAGGGCGCGGGCAAAATCGGTGAGATAAAGAGCATCCTGCTGCAGATAGAACTGAAAGCGCTGCCGCGAGAGGCTGCCTGCGGCCAGCTCTTGGTTAAAGGGGTGATCCAAGATCTGTTGGTAGATGGGCTCGATCGTCTGCCAGAGGTGGGCGGTAAAAGATTGAGACATGGTGGCTCTCTCGCGGCGTTTCTGGGGTTCTTTTCAACTGATTGAGATCTCTGGGTGTGGGGGAAACTCTTTGGGTGCCCTGTGGCCGGAAAGTTGGACGTGAGTATCTCGATTCCAGATCCCTACCCCCGCTAGGGCGGGGATCTCCTTGTCTCAGATTGCCCCTCCTCTCAGTTACCGCTTTTCAGGGGGTCAGCCCAGCTAAACCTAGGCTTCGGGCATAAGGGGACGGAAGCCGTGCTTGCGGGACAGTTGCCCGATTAAATCCAGCTTTTCTAGGGTGATCAAGTTGCGGCCCCAACTAAAATTGGTGTACAGGCCCTCGAACTCCAGGAGCATCGCCTCGGCAAAGCAGGCGAAGAGCTGGCGGGCCGGGTTGGCCACATTCAAAAATTGCATAATATTCCACTCGATATCGAGAGAGTGTTCCACCATGCCGCCGTCGATCACGTACAGCCCCTTGCGCTGCAACTTGGAGGCGATGTTTTTCGGGTAGCCACCGTCGATGATCACGCAGGGATCCGGAAGCACCTGAGGATCGAGGGTCACTCCTTGGCTCATGCTGGCCACCCAGACGATGAAATCGGCGCGGGGCAAGGCCTCTTCCAAGGAACAGACCTCCCCTTTTTTAAGTTTGGCCTGCAGCTCTTCCAGGCGTCGCCGCTCGCGGGCTATCAACAGCAATTTGGCCGGGGAAGTGTGGGCTACCAACCACTGGCAGATGGCACTACCGATATCGCCGGTGGCCCCCACCACGGCAACTGTGGCAGCTGCCAAATCCATGGCGTAGCGCTGGGCCGCCGCCTGCAATTGCTGACAGATGATATAGGCCGTGTGGGTGTTGCCGGTGGTAAAACGCCGAATTTCCAGGTCGATGTTGCGCACCCGCCTGAGGGTGTCGAGGCGAAAATTCTCGAAAATAATGCTGCTAAATCCTCCCAGGGTGGTGATGTTCAAGCCGCGCCGCTGCGCCAAGGCCATCGCATTCAAAATCTTGCGACAGGCCGCCTTCACCCGTCCCCCCGCCAGCATTTCCGGCAGGAAACAGGATTCGACGTACTGGCCATAGATTTTTTGGCCCGTGATGCTGGTCACCACGATCTCGTCCACCACCTGAGGCGGAGCCATGCACCAAAATTCCAGGTCGCTCTCCGCATATTCGGAATACCCCAGCTTATCTGCCACCCGTTTTGCGTGGGCCAGGCTGGTCAGGTGCCCGATCAGGCCGAACATAGATGCTCACTCACTTCGATACTTAACTTTATGAGCTCCATCCGGATCCCATCAAAACATGTCCGCACCCAGAGAGGGTAGGGAGCGTTCCAGCCAGGCCGGAAAACCAATCGGCAGGCAGAGTTGAGTTGCGTCAGGCGGCCCGCAGACCCTGGGCCGAGAGGCGCATTACCTCGCGGGTGTTGAAGCCGATGCTGGCCAGGGCCTCGCCGTAGGCGATCATGAAGTCTTCTACAATGGCCTCGCGATCCATGTAAATGGCTTCCACATCCGCCTCTACCTGCTGCAGCATCTGCCGAACTAGAGGCAGATTTTGGGCGTTGGCTGCTTCGATCTGGGCTTTAACCTCGGCAAAGTGCTCGCCCAGCCAGCGCTCCCCAAAATTGAGGTGCAGATACTCGTCCTTAACTACCCCCTCGGTGATCTTGCGGGCAAAGTCATCGGCAACCGGGATGTAGATGTTGTAGGCGGCAATGGCAAAGCACTCGATGATCAAAGACTGAATGACAAAACAGGAGACCAGATCCCCTGCTGCTGCGGCGCTTTGGAAATTGTCCCGCAAGGGCGCGAAAAAGGCGCGGGCAAACTCCACATCGGGTTCCACCTGCAGGTTTTTGCCGCAGGCCTGGAAGCCTTTCATGTGGCGCAATTCCATCTTGGCCAGCTTGCGCAGCTCCTCTGCAGCTTCCGGCAGCATTTCGGCCAGCTTGAGGTAGTTGTCGTGGGCTTCTTGTTCGCCTTCGATAACAATACCGTTGATGCGGGAGTAGGCCTGCCGATACCTTGGGCTGCTGTAGTCTAGGGCAGTGCCGCCCCCATCAGTGGGGGACGGGGGGGTGTTGGGCAGGACGTTCGCTGGGGCCATACTCGTGCATCTCCTTTTGTAGTTGTAGATTGTTGTGAACCGCTTCGCCGGCCCTTCAACAATCCTGGCGCTTGCCACTAAATTGTTCCTCTACTCAGAATAGCCTCAGGTGGTGCGGAATTCATCGGATCCCTTTTGCCCAGGGAGGCAAGCCTGTTAGGGTGAGTGCTCAGGTGCCGTTGAGGAGCCGGGGGTATGTCTGCTCTTGGGGAGGGCCTGAATCAGCTGCGCCAGTTGCTGGTGGATCTGGAGGAACAATCCCTCGATCAGCCGATTGGCAGCGCCGAGGAGGTGTTGCAGGCAATCGAGATGGCGACGGCTTTTGAGCTGTTCGAGGCGGAAAGCAGCCGTTTGCTGCTGCAGATTGTGGCCAATCTCTGGGATCGGGTACGCCAGCACGATCTGTCGGCGCAGGAGATCGAGGCGGTGGCAGAGAAGCTGCGGGCGGTGGGCTATACCGATGCCGAGATCCAGGAGATCTTGGATCTGGAGCCTCAGGACAACTAGCCGCAGGCTAGGCGGAAACCATGCCCAACTCGGCGGGAGCGACATCTGCTTCTAGGTGAGTGGCCGTGTCGTAACAGGCTCCCCGCAGGTTGGCAAGCTTGAGTTTACAGCCGCTGAGGTTGGCCCCTTTCAGGTTGGCGCCGCTGAGGTTGGCCCCCGCCAGGTCTGCCTGGCTGAGATCGGCACCACTCAGGTCGGCTGCGGTCAGGTTGGCGCCGCGCAGGTTGGCCCCTTGCAATCGAGATCCCTGCAATTTGGCCTTTTCTAGATTGGCCAGGCGCAGGTTGGATCCCTGCAGATCGGCTTGGCTGAGGTCGGCGCCGCTCAAGTAGGCCCGCTCCAGGTTGGCAGCGGCCAGTTTGGCCTGCTGGAGGGTTGCTCCGCCCAGGTCGATCCCGGCCAAGTCGGCACCGGCCAGGTCAGCTTCGGCCAATTGGCTGTTGCTGAAGTCCCGCTCGCCGCTGCCATAGCGCTGCAACAGTTCCGCTGCGGTTTCGACCATTGCTTTTCCCCATCCTAGACAAGTCGGATCCTACCGAGGAACAGGGTTGCCGCCAAGGGCGCACATCCTCCAGGCGGCGCCTATCAGCCATGCCTCCAGATCCGAACATCTGCCAAGGCCATCAGCCCTCTTGCCTGCGAGAGCGCGCTAGGATGGGCGCAACGCCCTTTTCTCTGGATCCCATTTGTTCTGTTATGAGCTTGCCCCGCGTGCCCCGCTCCCGGCCCCGCCCAAAGTTACGCTCGATCCCTCGCCGCAAAACCGAATCGGCTCTCTATGCCGAGATGCAGCAGCTCACTGTGGAAAAGCAGCGGCTCAACCAGGAATTGGAGTTCATTCAGGAACGGCAAGGGCAAATTCAAGCAAGGCTCCGGGAAATCGAACAAGCGCTACAGCGTTCTCAGCAGGAGGCAGAGAGCTTTCGGGATCCCGCCGCTGCTCGAGAACCGGGCACTGGCCGCTTCTCCTCCTCCCGTTTCCCGCCGATGACCTTTGAGTACTGAGCCAGTTCCCTGCCGAGTGGGGAAGCCAAAGCCATTGCCAAAGGAGCAAAAAACTGGGTTTAGAGCCCCGTTCTGTCCTTTGGGACGGCCTTGTGGTACCTTTTGTATGGCGGCATGGGTAGTCAACCGCTTCAAAAACCCAGTAGTCTAACCCCTAAGACATTAGCTAGGGTTTTGTATTGGCCTTGAAGCGGTACCCTTGGGCAGAAGAGAACCGAGCCGCGAGACCGAAGTCCAGGGGTAGACCTGTTGGCTTTTGCTACCGGGATCCAGCCGCCCAGTCCGAGATCTTCTCATGGCCCATTCTGAAACTCCCATCCGGCATCGCTGAGTCCATAACTGCAACTGAGTACACAAGGAGCTGAGCCTCGACCATGGTTACTGCCACCGCTACTGCGACCAACGTTGGCTACATCACTCAGGTCATTGGACCTGTGATCGACGCCGAGTTTCCCAGCGGCAAGCTGCCTGAAATCTACAACGCTCTCAAGGTGGAGGCGACGACCGAAAGCGGATTGAAGGTCAAAGTCACCTTTGAGGTGCAGCAGCTTTTGGGGGATAACCGCGTGCGGGCCGTGGCCATGTCTTCTACCGATGGCTTGGTGCGGGGCATGCCAGTGGTGGATACAGGTGCCCCGATTACCGTGCCGGTGGGCGAGGCTACCCTGGGTCGCATTTTCAACGTGCTGGGGGAGCCAGTGGATCAAGGAGAGCCGGTGCAAGCCAAGGAGTTTGCCCCCATCCACCGCAGCGCGCCGCCCTTTGTGGAGCTGACCGTCAAACCGGAGCCCTTTGAAACCGGCATTAAGGTGATCGACCTGCTGGCCCCCTTCAAGAGAGGTGGCAAGGTGGGCCTGTTTGGCGGCGCCGGCGTCGGCAAGACGGTGCTCATCCAGGAGCTGATCCACAACATTGCCGAGGAGCACTCCGGCCTATCGGTGTTTGCCGGCGTGGGAGAGCGCACCCGCGAGGGGAACGACCTCTACAACGAGATGAAAGAATCGGGGGTGCTGGACAAAGTAGCGCTGGTGTACGGCCAGATGAACGAGCCGCCGGGCGCTCGTATGCGGGTGGGCCTGACCGCCTTGACGATGGCGGAGTACTTCCGCGACGTCAACAAGCAGGATGTGCTGCTGTTTATCGATAACATCTTTCGCTTTGTGCAAGCTGGCTCGGAAGTGTCGGCGCTGTTGGGCCGCATGCCCTCGGCGGTAGGCTACCAGCCCACCTTGGCCACGGAAATGGGCAACCTGCAGGAGCGGATCACCTCCACCAAGCAGGGATCCATCACGTCGGTGCAAGCGGTGTACGTGCCCGCCGACGACCTGACGGACCCGGCGCCGGCGACGACGTTTGCCCACCTGGATTCGACGGTGGTGCTGTCGCGCAGCCTGGCGGCCAAGGGCATCTACCCGGCGGTGGATCCCCTGGATTCTTCGTCCACCATCTTGCAGGCAGACATTGTGGGCGAGGAGCACTACAACACCGCTCAGGCGGTGAAGCAAACGCTGCAGCGCTACAAAGAGTTGCAGGATATTATCGCCATTCTGGGGTTGGACGAGCTGTCGGAAGAGGACAAGCTGGTGGTGGCCCGCGCCCGCCGCATCGAGCGCTTCCTGTCGCAGCCGTTCTTTGTGGCCGAGGTCTTCACTGGCTCGCCTGGCAAGTACGTGAAGTTGGAGGACACCATCAAAGGCTTCCAGCGCATTCTCTCCGGAGAACTGGATCATCTGCCGGAGCAGGCTTTCTATCTGGTGGGCACCATCGAGGAGGCCATCGAGAAGGCGGAGAAGCTCAAGTCCAAGTAATCCCTCACCCTCAGCCCCTCTCCCAGGGGGAGAGGGGGGTTGGCGGCTGCTGAGGATCCTCGGCCACAGGCCCGAAGCGGTAGCCTTTGCCATAGACGGCGTGGATCAACTCGGGGGAGCCGGGCAGACGGAGGCGGCGCCGCAGCAGGCGCACCTGAGCAGCCAGGACGTTGCTGCTGGGGGGATCCTCGCCGGCCCACACCCGCTCGTAGATCTGCTCGTGGGTGAGCAACTGGCCGGGGTGGGCCATGAAGTACTCCAGCAGGCGGAACTCTTTTTGGGAGAGGTGGATCATCCGTCCTTGGCGGTAGGCCACTTGGTTCTCCCGATCCAGCTCTAGGTCTCCAATTTGCAGGCGAGGGATCCCTTCGCCGGGGCCGGCAGCCCGCCGCAAGAGGGCTCGCACCCGCGCCAGCAGCTCCCGCAGCTCGAAGGGCTTGACCAGGTAGTCGTCGGCGCCGGCGTCCAGCCCTTCCACCCGGTCGTCGAGAGTATCTTTGGCGGTCAGGAAGAGGATGGGGGTGGCGCGATCTACCTGTCGCACCTGTTGGCAGAGGGAGAGGCCGGACAGGCCCGGCAACATCCAGTCCAGTACCAGCAAGTCGTAGGGTGGGGCTGGGGGCTTCTGCAGCAGCTCCCAGGCGCTGTTTCCCTCGTAGGCCACGTCCACGCTGTGGCCCTCTCGCCGCAGGTGCTGGGCCAGGGAATCGGCCAGCTCCACTTCGTCGTCCACCAACAAGATGCGCGCCATGCTCTAGGATTCTGTCTCGTCGTCGCTTGCCGGAGGGGCCAGGGAGGGAGGGGGCTCCAGTTGTAAGCAGAGATCGTAAAGGCGGCGCCGCGTCCACAGGGGGGATCCCTGGAAGCGCCGGGCCAGTTGGCGGCTGGCAGCGGAGCGGGGAAGGCCCTCGGCCAGCAGGCGGGCCAGCTCCTGGCGAACTTCCGCTTCCGAGGGGGAGGTTTCTTCGCCCTTTTCGGAGGCAGGCCGCCCCTCTAGAACAAGGGTGAACTCCCCCCGCGGCGGCTGGGCGGCGCAGTGCTCCAGAGCGGCGGCCAGGGATCCCCGCCAGAAGGACTCGTGCAGCTTGGTCAGCTCGCGGGCCAGCACGATCTGCCGCCGGGGGCCGCAGTGAGCCAGGAGATCTTGCAGGGTTTGCTGCAGGCGATGGGGGGCTTCGTAGAGAACGACGGTGCGCTCTTCTTGGGCCAGTTGTTGCAGACGGGCTTGTCGTTGGCTGGCTTTGAGCGGCAAAAACCCCTCGAAGACAAACCGCCCTGTGGCCAGCCCAGAAGCAGCCAAAGCGGCCACTGCCGCTACCGGGCCAGGCACCGGGATCACCGGGATCCCAGCTTGGATACAGGCGCGCACCAGTTCCTCTCCTGGATCGGAGATGGCGGGTGTGCCGGCATCGCTGATTAGGGCCACCGACTGCCCTGCCGCCAGATACTTGAGGATTTGCGGGATGCGCTGGGCGGCGTTGTGCTCGTGGTAGCTGATGAGGCGGGCGGAGATCTGAAAGTGTTTAAGAAGCTGGCCGGAGTGGCGGGTGTCTTCTGCCGCCACCCAGTCCACTTCCCGTAGGACTCGCAGCGCCCGCAGGGTAATGTCTTCGCGGTTGCCGATAGGGGTGGCCACCAAGTAGAGGCTGGCGGTGGGGCGCTCCATCTCGACAAGGCCAGAGCTAAGCGGGTACTGCTTTCCAGGTTAAGGGATCCCTGTGGCAGGATCGGGGAAGATTGGCGGGAGAAAGCAGGTGCGCCTGACCACGCGAGCTACCTATAGCATCCGGGCTTTGCTGGATCTGGCGATGCTTGGCCAGGTGGCCTCGGTGCGGGCCATTGCCGAGCGACAGCAGATCCCGGCCCCCTATCTGGAAAAGCTGTTGATCGAGCTGCGCCAGGCTGGCTTGGTCTGTTCGCAGCGCGGGGCGCAGGGGGGCTACCGGCTGGCACGGGCACCGCGGCGGATCCCAATTAGCGCCATTTTGGCGGCGGTGGGAGAATCTCTGGATCCTCTCCCGGCTGAGAGGGCAGGGGCTCAGCAGGAAGGCTCTGCGGATGGGCTGGACTGGGTAACGGAGGCCCTCTGGCGGCGGATCGCCCAGCGGGTGGAGCAGGTGTTGGAGGAAACAACTCTGGAAGATCTCTACTTCGACGCCCGCAGTTGGCAGGCAGCCCAAAGTCAGGGGGGAGGGTTTGTGGTCTGATCGCGCCTGCGGGAGGGAGACCTTGCTGTTTTTTCCGAGTCAGCCAGCCGCTCCCCTGGTGCTGGCGGCGGCTTTGGGTCTGGATTACTGGTTGGCAGATCCCTGGGGGTGGCCCCATCCGGTGCGGGTGATGGGGGCGGTCATCGCCTGGGGCCAGAGTTGCATTCTCAGGCGCTGCCCAACGCCGGCGGCCCAGCGCTGGGGCGGGGCAGCTCTCACCCTGGCGCTGCTGGCGGGATCCTACGCGGCAGGCTGGGGGCTGATCGCCGTTGCCCAGGCTCTCCATCCCTGGGCAGGGATCCTGATGCAGATCATCCTGATGGCCAGTTGCCTAGGGGGGCGCAGCCTGCGCTTTGCCGCCTTGGAGGTGTTGGATCCCTTGGAAAAGGGGGATCTGCCGCAGGCTCGCCAGCGCCTAAGCCGCTACGTGGGCCGGGATACGGAGCACCTGACGGAGGCGGAGATCTTGCGAGCGGTGGTCGAGACGGTAGCCGAGAATACCCCCGACGGGGCGACGGCCCCTTTGTTCTATGCCTTTTTGGGAGGGGCGCCCTTGGCTTTGGCCTACAAGGCCAGCAGCACGCTTGATTCGATGGTGGGCTACCGCCATGCCCCCTTCACCTACCTGGGCACGGTGCCGGCCCGCTGTGAGGATGGGCTGACCTGGCTGCCCTGTCGCCTGACGGTGCTGACCCTGGCCCTGCTCAGCGGGGATCCCTGGGGATTTTGGCAGCGCTGTCGCCGCGACGGGCGGGCGGATCCCAGCCCCAATTCGGGGTGGAGCGAGGCGGCCTTTGCCTGGCGGCTGCAGATCCAGTTGGGAGGCACCAATTTCTATCGCGGCATCCCCAAAGAGAAGCCCAAGGTGGGGATCCCGGCTCGTCCCTTGAGCCCCCAGGTGGTGCGGGAGAGTCTGGGGCTGCTGAGGCAGGTTCTGGGGGTGTGGGGAAGTTGGATGGTGGGAGTAACTCTAGTTCTCAACTCTCCTCTCCCTCTAGGAGAGGGGTTGTAAACTACTCCAGACTAAAGTCAGGAGCTTTTAGTAGCCCTGCAGTCGGCAAACCGACCGCGGACCTCTGGGCTGGTTTACAGCAGCCCCAATCGACCGTTCCCAGTGCCTTAAAAGCCGTTTCTGGTGCCCGCAACACCAGGATAATTCAGAAGCAGCTAAAGCTGCCTAAGCCGAACAGAGGCAGAAAAGGCGAGGTCTTGCAGTCAAAACTGAACGGTCTGGAGCGTCGCATGCGCATGGGAAGGAGCTCCGGGATCCAAGGGCTTTTAATCTTAACGGGTGCTAGCTCAGCGCCCAGCGCTGCAGGGCAATGCCGAGGAGCAGGCCCAGGCCGCCAAAACGCAGCACCTGCCAAAAGGTGGCAGGAACGGGGTTAAACACTTCCAACAGGTAGGCTTGCAGACGTTGTTCCAATTGGCTGACTTCCGCCTGGATTTCAGCCCAGTGTTCGGGGGAGAGCTGGGATAGGCGCTCCAGCTCGCGCAGGTCGGCCAGCCGCGCTTGCAAGATCTCGAGCTTGGCTTGCAGAGCCTCAAGGGAATCGGGGGAATCGGGAGGAGCGGTCACGGCTGCGCCTCGGCTGGGGGGGCGGGGGAACGGGATCCGGCAAACCCGGTTTGGATCTCGTTGAAGGGTTTGGCTTGGATCACCCCTGGGGGGACGGGATCCAACTGGAAGAGGGCGCGAATGGCGTTTTCCACTTCGGTGATGGGGCGGTTGCCAATGGATTGGTAGACGAGGTTGCCCTGGGAGTCAAAAAGCAGGGTCTGGGGGACTTGGCCGCTGTAGTATTGGCCACGCTCATCCCCAGGCAGGAGGGAATCGACAGAATAAGGAATGAAATAGACTCCCCAGCCATAGCGAACTTGCAGGTTGGCCAGGGTGGCTGCGTATTTTTTGCAGTCGCTGCTGTCGTCGATGTAGTACACCAGCAGGGCCGGGATCCCTTGTTCTTTGGCCTGTTTCAGGGAGACACGAGGGGGGATCATGCCGCCGTTGGAGCCATAGAGGGCAAAGATGTTGCCGTCGTAGCGGTCGTCGTTGAGGAGAGCATGGGCAGGCGGAGACAACCAGCCCATTAACACGACGCACAAAGCTACCAGGAGAAGACGCAGCCACAGCATGATTCAAAACAGCATGATCCAGGGAGGATTGTCGGGCAGAGGGGAGGCTCTCTCATTGTGCCATTTTGCCCCGGTTCAGTCTCAGGGGCGGTGGATGATGGCCTCGACCCGCCGTTGTTTTTTCACCGGATCTACGCCCACCAGCCGGATGTAGTCCTTGGGAAAACGGCTGAGGCACTGCTCGACAGCCTGACAGGCAGCGGCCCATTCTCTCAGGTGGGCAACTCCACACTCCTGCCAGGAATGAACGCGGTAGCGGCGCGGATCCGCATGCTCCACCAGGATCTCATAGCCTTGGGCCAGGATCTGGCGAAGCTGGGCCTGCACGTCTGGGTTGAGGGAAACTGGGGCAGGATCGGCCGAGTTGGCAGCCACAGGAGGAGGGGATGGCGGGGAAGCGGGGGGCGACTCTTGAGGAGCGGAGCGCCGGAGGCCAAGGTATTCCTCGGAGAGGCGACGGGCTTCTACTTGGTGTTGCTCGGCTTTGAGCTGGTGGCCGGCCTGGATCAACTGCTCCAGAGAAAATCGCGGTGGCGGAAACTGGGGGGCGCCCTCTTTGCTTTTGAGCAGGCGAAAGGCAATCCCTTCCAGGCCGACTTCTTGGATAAATTGCCATACCTGCTCGTCGTAGAGCTGGGCGCGCAGGGCGCCGAAAAAGTCGATGGCCTGCTCGGGAAAGGCGTCCACCAGGCGCTCAATCTCCTCAAGAGACAGCCCGTCGGCTTGAAAAATGCCGTGAACGATGTGGATGCGGTCGGTGCGGCTGGGCTCCCAGTAGAACTTGCGCATGCGCCCATCGCGGATGAGGGGGGCATAGAGGGTGGAAAAGTCGTTGCCGGTGGCGATGATGGGCACCCGCGGCAGGGGCTTGGGATCGTAGCTGCCGGGAAGCTGCACGTTGGTGGGGTTGTCGGCGATGTTCATCAGGGTGGCGCTCACCAGTTGGGTGTTGACGGTGTACTGGGTCATGCTGTTCAGGCGACCGGCGCCGGCATCCAGGTCGTTGATCATCAGCACGGCCATCTGGCCAAATTTGCGGATGTGCTCGGCAGCTTCACGGTAGCGCAGGCGAATCATACGGGCGGGATCCCCGGCGTCGGGACTTTCCAGCTCGCCCCCCGAGATGTGGACGGCATAGACCTTCATGCGCTCAAAGATGAGGTTGCATTGGAAGGTCTTGCCCTCCCCCTTGCGCCCGTGGATGCCCAAGATGAGCGGAACGGGCACGTCGGGCAGAGGAAGATGATTTTTGGTCAGGTGCAGGGCGACAACTTTAAGAAAGGTGGGGGGGATGTAGTAGCTCATCGGTGGGCCTTAGCTTGGTTGCGAGAGTTTCTATTTCCTCCATTGTCGTTCTGGGAAGTTGGCCCCTGCCCCTCCTCGGCCCAATTCTCGGCGGGCAGCAGGGACAATACTCCAGATAAGTGCTAATTATCTGGACTATCGGTAAGGGGAAAGAGTGCCCACATGGGCGTTGCCATGGGATTACGCGGGAGGTTAGTTTTTGTAACAGTCTTCCGGCAGGGCGACCCCAGAGATGGCAACACAAGCTTTTCTGGCGCTCTGGTCAGGCCGGCTTAGACGAAAAGCTGTCCATCTAAGGGTGAGATCTTGCTGTTGAATTGCCTAAGCTCTGTGTTGCTGGCTGTCGAAGCCGCCGCTCCCGTCGAGGCGCCAGGGGGAGACAACCTCTCTCCCTTGATCTTGGTGGCGGTGCTGCTGGCCTTGGTGGTCATCTACTTGGCCAGCCGCGTTGGCGGAGAAATGGCCGTTCGCCTGAGTTTTCCCCCCGTGCTGGGAGAGTTGCTGGGAGGGGTGTTGGTGGGCGGTTCTGGCCTGGGGTTACTGGTTTTTCCCGAAGGGCCGCTTTCTGCCGAGGCGTTGCCTACCTTGGCCCAGTCCTCAGCTCTGATGCAGATTCTGCAGGCCACCGCGGGTCTTGACAAGGGATCCCTGGTGCAGGTGTTCTCCTCCCAAAGCCAGATCATCGACATCCTCTCGGAGATGGGGGTGGTTATCCTTCTCTTTGAAATTGGTCTTGAGTCGGATCTGGGGGAACTGTTGCGGGTTGGCCCGCAGGCGGCGGCCGTGGCCGTTATTGGGGTTGCTGTGCCCTTTGCGGCGGGAACACTGGGCCTGCTCTACCTCTTTCACGTGCCTGTCATCCCTGCCATCTTCGCCGGGGCGGCTCTGACGGCAACCAGCATTGGCATCACCGCCCGCGTCTTGGCCGAGCTGCAAAAACTCACCTCCCTCGAAGGGCAGGTGATCATCGGCGCCGCCGTCCTGGACGACGTGTTGGGCATCATCATCTTGGCGGTGGTGGCTAGCTTGGCCAAAACCGGAGAGGTTGACGTCGCCGATGTTGGCCTCATCGTCGTCAGCGCTGTCGTCTTTCTCGTCGGCTCTATCGTCTTGGGGCGACTCCTCAGCCCCTACTTTGTGGCTCTCCTCAACAACCTGAAAGCCCGCGGCAACCCCCTTTTGCCCGCTCTGGTCTTGGCTTTCTTGTTGGCCTACGTAGGGCAGGTGATCCACCTGGAGGCGATTTTGGGCGCTTTTGCCGCCGGCCTAATTCTAGGGGAAACCGACAAGCGCCAGGAGCTAGAAGAACAGATCAAGCCCGTTTCCGACCTGCTGGTGCCCATCTTCTTCGTCTGCGTCGGGGCCAAAACCAACCTCGCCGTGCTCAACCCCACCCTCCCCGCCAACCGCGAGGGGCTGATCATTGCCGTCTTCTTGGTTAGCGTTGCGATTGTGGGCAAGCTGGCCGCCGGCCTGGGGGCGTTCGGCAAGCCGGGCATCAACCGCTATGCCATCGGCGTGGGCATGATCCCGCGCGGCGAGGTGGGCCTGGTGTTTGCCGGCGTGGGAGCGGCCAGCGGGGTTCTCTCCGAGGCTCTCGACGTCAGCATCATCGTCATGGTGATCGCCACCACCTTTATTGCCCCCCTCTGGCTGCGGGGAGTATTGATCGGGGAAGTAGACTCTCCTCCTTCTCTCCTGGATCTGCAGGCAGAAGCATCAGAGCAAGACCGCGTCGAAACCCCATCAGCTCGCTCAGACTCAGAGCAGGTGGGCATTCCTGAGAGTTGAATCACCTCGACTTTCTCCCCAAACGTCCCCAGAGCGTCTGGAACAGCAGCCACAGCGGGTTGCGACGGCGGGATCCCACGTCTTCAACCTTCTCCGCCCTCTCCTGTTGGGGCAAAATCACCCGCATCGAGGGCGGGTCAAACCGCTGCATCGTTGTGGAGCGCCGATCCACCACCTCCGCCTTTAGGCTGCGAAAGCTAACAGACTGGAGATACCGCTGAAACTCTTCGTTCGACAACTGGCGAATGCAATACTGCATCCGCACCTGATCCCCCAACTGGATCTGATCCCCATCCTTGAGATCCCAGCTCAGACATTTCTGCCCGTTTACTGAGATGCCATTGGTGCTGCGCTTGCCTTCGATATTGCCGTCCAACAGCCGGTAGGTGTAGCCACCGCCCTTTTGCGGCAGCCGCAAGAGCAGCGCGTGCTGCCGAGAAACCGCCGCCGAATGGACGACAATGGCGTTGCTGGGATCCCTGCCGATGGAATAGGTGGCGGCACTGAGGGCCACAGCCCGCCGTCCCTGCTCGTCATCGATCACCAGCACATGCCAAGTCTGGGAGGGGGAAGACGCTGGGTCAGCAGGCATCGTTTGGGGTTGGCTTTGCCAGAGAAAGGTTCGGCAGAAGAAGGGCCTTCCTTCATAATGATAGGATAGGGCTTAGCCACCCGCGAGGAATCGTAAACAGCCGCCATGACTGCAACTCCCTCCCTTCTTCAGGAACTTCCCCCCATCTACCCTGGCGTGGCCGTGCGGGTCATCAATCCCAACGATACCTACTACCTCTTTGAAGGACAAGTACAGCGGGTTACCGACGACCATGCCGCTGTCCTCTTCGAGGGGGGCAACTGGGATAAATTGGTTACCTTCCGCCTTTCGGAATTGGAAGTGGTGGACAAGTCCCGCCGCTAGCTCCGCTCCGCTTTCCTCTAGAACTTCCCCATGCGCAGCCATTGGCAGGAACCTTTCCTTTGGATCCATGCCGCCGGGATCCTCCTCTTCCCCTTGTGGATTGGGCTAACCGTCATTGGGTTGGCCACCGGGGATCCTCTCCTGTCGGTGGGAGTAGAGCAGGCCGCAGTGGCCGTGGCGGGCATTGGGCCAGTCTTTGCCATGCAGTGGCGCAAGCCCTTCGATGTCTTCAGCCTGTGGGTGGCCGCCGTTCCTCCCGAGGAACTCACCCCCGACCAACGCCGCATCTTGGCTGCCTTCCTCAGCCCCGAACACAAGATCTTGACGCTATTGGCGGCACTCCTGCTGCTGGAAGTCTTTGAGCGCCTCTACGACTTCGCCCCCCTCTTTGCCCCCCTCACCCCTGGCAACGGCACCCGTCTGGCCGGCCTGGCCATAGCCGCCTTCGGGTTTTGGGGGGCCAACCTGTTCTTGCAGATCCCCCTTGCTGCAATACGGGTACTTCTCCTCAGCGAGCCGGAGCTGGCCCAACTGGATCCCATCCCTGCTGAGGAGATCGAGAGCCGCTTCTCCGTTGTTGGCGATCGCCACACCCCGCTGTTGCAACGGCTGCTGCGCCGGATTGCCGCAGTCCCATCGCAGGCACAAAAAGATGGAAATCAGAGACTCGACTGTAAAGTAGAAGTAGCCGAAGCTGCCGGCTCAGATGCCGAATCCGAAGGACGGGAGGCTGCCACACCGGAAACGACCCCTGACTTCACTTAGACAGGTTGCTGGGACGGATTTCTACCCCAAAGAAACTGCAGCTCGATGCTAGAGTGGACGGGATCCAGACTGTTGTCTGACCATCGGCGTTCTCCTGATCTTCGAGGCTACCGCACCGGCAATGGCGAGCAACTTTTCCTTCCGCTTTAAACAGTTCACCCAACGCCTCAGAGAAACCACCCAGCTTCCCCAGTTTTTCACCGAGCAAGCCACCAGCGAAACCCAAAACCTCGCGCGGGAGTTGGCATTGGTTGGGGAATACGCCACCCAGCTCAGCCAGGTGGTGATGGAGGTGGACTTCCTCAACCAGCTCTACACCCGTCTTTTGAACGAGCGGGAAGTGCTGCAGCAGGAAAAAGACAACTTAGAAGCGCGGGTCTTCGAGTTGCAGCAGGAGCGCAACGAGACTGAACCCCAAGTGATGTACCTACGTGAACAACTGAGCCAGGCCGCCTTTCAACTGGAGCAAACGCAAAACCGCGAGCGCAGCCTCAGCGAGCGGGAACGGCAACTGTCGGAGATCGTGGCCCAACTGGAGCGCCGGCGGGCTGTGCTCAACCAGGCCATCGAAAACCTCACCAACCAAGAGGCCGATTACACCGTTCGCAACAAAGAGCTAGAGGCCGTCATCAAAGATAACGAGCGCAAAGCCAAGCAATACCTAGAAGCCGCCAACCACTACCGGGCGTACTTGGAAGAGCTGAACGCCCAGATACAGGAAGCTCAGGCCAAGCTGAGGAGCCTCGGTGTTGAGCCCAAACCCGCCGACCTGCCGCGGCTTGAGGATATGGAAAAGCCAACTCCCATCCCCACGCCGCCGCCCTCTACTCCCATCGGCTACCCACCACCCCAACAGCCTCCTCCACCCCAGTCGGGCGGCTACTGGTCGGACAGCCCCTTCGATGACGATCCCTGGAGCTAGGGGCTATCCCAACAGCGCTTGTAAGTCAGCTCTGCGGCAAAGCTCAGTGCCCTCTGCCCTGAGCCGCCTTGGGAGAGCTGAGGGAGACGCGTACCCTAAAGAAGAGATCCACAGTAGGGGATCCAGCGTCCAGTTACACCCAAGCCAGACCTATGGAACTGACTGTGCCGGATTTGCAAGCCCTCAGCCAATGGGATCGGCAGTTCTGCCGCTTTGCCGAGCAGCAACAGCTCCTCAAGCCCAAACAACTGGCCTTGGCCCTGAAGATCCAGCGGCAGCAGCACGGCCCCCTGGCCTTGATCCTCTGGCAGTTGGGGTTTGTGGGCCTGCAGCACTTGGCGCAGTTTTGGGAGAGAGTATCTGGCGACGCTGACCCGGAGCTGCTCCAAGACAAGGCCTTCGGCTGACAAAAAGGGTGACTGCTGCCGTCTGTTTTCCTGGCCGAGGAGCGAGACTGCAGTATGGCCTTTTCGGACTCCACCGTCACTCATCCTAAAAGTCCTGTAGCGGTGAGCTGCGGCTCCCTTCCTGCAGCGCCGCCCGCCCCCCAGCCACCATCGGGTGAATCTTCTGGTTAGCTGACCTGTTGTACTTGGCCGACTGCCGCTTGCGTAAGCAGAAGAGGGAAAGACAGCACTCTGCACCGCTCCTGCAAGAGGGTGGCTGGGCGCTCTTTCAGCGTGGTTGGCCTACCAACCCTGTCGCTGGAAAAAGCTGGAATCCACAGCCATAGGTTTTGCCCTGCAATCAAGTCGATTCTTCCGGCAACAGACCCTTGGGATCCTCCGGCGGCGGCAGATGGGCCAGATCCCCACGGGATTCGCTCCCCAAAACTCGCGCCTGGATTCTCTTGATCACGACATAGAGCACCGGCACCACCAGCAGGCTGAGCAGGGTCGAGACGAACATACCGCCGATAACAGCCGTGCCCAGAGACTGGCGGCTGGCAGCCCCGGCGCCACTGGCCACGGCCAGCGGGAAAATCCCCAGGATCGTGCTCAGGGCCGTCATGAGGATGGCGCGGAAACGGGTCTCCGCCGCCTGGATCGCGGCCTTGACCAGCGGGATCCCCTGGGCAACCAGTTGGTTGGCAAACTCCACGATCAAGATCGAGTTCTTGCTGGCCAGACCGATCAACATCACCAGCCCCACCTGGCAAAAGATGTCGTTGGCCAGGCCCCGCAGCAGTTGGGCCGAGAGCGCCCCCAGAACCGCCAGCGGCACCGCCAGCAGAATGATCAAGGGATCCAGATAGCTCTCAAATTGGGCCGCCAGCACCAGGAAGACGAACACTGACCCCAAAGCGAAGATCAGCGGCGCCTGTCCCCCCGACTCGATCTCTTCCAAGGACAGGCCCGACCACTCGAAGCCAAACCCCTGCGGCAGCAAGCGGGCAGCCAGACTTTCCATAGCCCGAATGGCTTGCCCTGAGCTGAAGCCCGGCAGCGGGCTGCCCTGGATCTCCGCCGAGCGGAAGAGGTTGAAGTGGTTGATGATTGCAGGGCCGGTGGTCTCCTCCACCTGAACCAGGGTGCTCAAGGGCAAAAGCTGCCCCTGCCCACTGCGCACGTAGAACTGGCCGATACGTTCGGGGCTGCCCCGGAAAGCCTGATCCGCCTGCACATAGACCCGGTAGTTGCGGTTGAACAGGTCGAAATCGTTGACATAGGTGCCCCCCAACAGGGTCTGCAGCGTGCCGAAGACCTCGGCCAGCGGGATCCCCAGCACCTGGGCCATGTCCCGATCCACCTTGACCTGCAACCGGGGGGAGTTGGCGTTGAAGGTGGGCGGGTTAATCCGCACGCCCAGGGGGGGTTGGCCCGGCGGGGGCGGCGCGTTGCCCACGAAGAAAAGCGTGTTGGCCGTCTGCTGCAGCAGGTTGAAATCGTTCACCCCCCGATCCTGAAGCTGGAAAGTAAACCCGCCCGCAACCCCCAAATTGGGAATGGCCGGCGGCAGGATCGGGATCACCAATGCGCGGCTGATCCCGCCCAAAAAAGGCCCAAATAGCCGGTTGACAATCGCCTGCGCCGATTGTTCCGGTCGCCGCCGCTCGTCCCAGGGCTTGAGGGTGGCGAAGATTAACCCGTTCCCCGGCGAGGGCCCGGTAAAGCTGAACCCCCCCACGATCACCCGATTTTCGATCTCAGGGATCCCCTCCAAAATAGCGGCGGCCTGCCGGATCACCCTGTCGGTATAGTTGAGGGAAACCCCCGGCGGCCCCTGGACAATGGTGATGAAAAAGCCCTGATCCTCATCCGGCACAAACCCCGTCGGCACAATTTGGAACAGCCAGTAGGTGAGGCCCAGACAGGCGACAAACCCCGCCACCACCAGCAGCCGCAGCTTCACCACCAGCTCCAGGAACCGACGATAGGCGGCGCGGATCCCTTCCACGGCCCGGTCAAACCAGCGCAACAGCCAAAACATCTGCTCCGAACGGGGGCGGATCAGCAGCGCCGACAACGCCGGAGCCAGGGTAATGGCATTGAAGGTAGACAGCGAAACCGATACGGCAATGGTGACGGCAAACTGCCGGTAGATGCGGCCACTGGTGCCGGGAAAGAACGCGATTGGCACAAACAGGCCCAACAGCACCAGCGTCGTGGCGATCACCGCCCCCAGGACCTCGTTCATCCCCGCCGAGGCCCCCTGCAGAGGCCGCATGCCGCGGTCGCGGATGTAGCGGGAGATGTTCTCCACCACCACGATGGTGTCGTCCACCACCAGGCCGGTGGCCAAGGTGAGGCCGAACATGGTCAGGGTGTTGATGGAAAAGCCGAACAGGCGCACAAACGCAAACGTCCCCAGCAGCGCCACCGGGATCGTGACAGTGGGGATGAGAGTGATGCGCCAATCCTGCAAAAAGATAAACAGCACCAGCACCACCAGGACAATAGCCTGCAGCAGGGTGAAGATCACCTCCTGCACCGACTCCGTAATAAACAGCGTGGCGTCGAAGGCGATCTCGTAGATCAAGCCGGGCGGGAAGCTACGGGAGAGCTCCGCCAACGTCTGCCGCACCTGCCGCGACACCTCCAAGGCGTTGGCATCCGGCTGCTTGGTGATGGCGATCCCCACCGCCTCCTGGCCGCCGATGCGGAAGAACGTATCGTAACTTTGGGCCCCCAGCTCCACCCGACCCACGTCGGCAATGCGCACCAAGCTGCCGTCGGGGCTGGCTTTGAGCACAATTTGGGCAAACTCCTCCGGCTGCGACAGCCGCCCCGTGGCCTGGACGCTGATCTGAACCTCCTGATCCGGGGGGCTGGGCTGGCTGCCGATCTGTCCGGCAGGCACCTGGATGTTTTGCTGGCGCACGGCGTTCACCACATCCAGCGCCGTCAGCCCATAGCCGGCCAGCCGCGTCGGATCCAGCCAGATGCGCATGGCATAGGTGCGCTCCCCGAAGACGATGACATCGCTGACGCCGCGAATGCGCCGCAGGGCATCGCGCACGAACAGCTCGGCGTAGTTGCTCACAAACAGCTCGTCGTATTCCCCTGCCTCTGAGCGCAGCGCCACCACCTGCACAAAAGCGCTATCGCCGGCCTTTTCTACACTAAGGCCGTTTTGGATCACCTCTGCCGGCAGCCGCGCCTGCACCCGTGCCACCCGGTTTTGCACATCCACAGCCGCCGTGTCCAGATCCCGATCCGGGCTGAAAGTGACGGTGATCTGGCTGGTGCCGTTGCTGCTGCTCACCGAAGAGATGTAGCGGATGCCCTCGACGCCGTTGATCTCCTGCTCCAGCACATTGGTTACCGCCGTCTCCACCGTCTCGGCATCGGCTCCAGGGTAAACGGCGGTCACCCTCACCGCCGGCGGCGCCACCTGCGGGTAGTAGTCCACCGGCAATAGGGGAATGCTCACCGCTCCCACCAGCACAATGATGATGGAGCAGACGCTGGCAAAAACAGGACGGCGAATGAAAAAGTCGACAAACATAGGCCAGGGATCCGCGTAAGGAGTAGAAGGGGATGACCAAGTTGGGAAACCGCTCAAGAGGAGAAATCTAGGGCGGGGATCCAGGCGGTCTCCCCTCCCCTTGCATCCTCTGCTGCAAAAGCACCTCATCGACAATCGGGGCGCCATCGCGGATTTTTTGCAGGCCGCTCAGCACAATCGGCTCGTTGGCCTTCAGCCCCTCCAGCACCTCGTAGCTGTTGCCGTAGAGGGATCCCAGCCGCACCGGCCTTTGCACCGCCACCGCCCCGGGGGGCTTGCCCTCCTCAGGTGGCTCTGTCGTCTGCGCCGTGTAGACAAAGGTTTGGGCGCCCAGACGGGCTACCGCCGTTGCCGGCACCAGCAAAGCTGGCCGCTCCTCCCAGAGGATGCGGGTTCGCACAAACTGGGCTGGTCGCACCAGCGGGCCGTAGGCCTTGCGCAACTGGCCGGCGGGGTTCTCCAGCAGGGCCTTGGCCAGCACCGATTGCGTGCTGGCATCGGCTTCAGGCGCGATGAAAGAGATTTGGCTGGTGCCGATCACCTCGCCGCGGCTGTCCAAGATCTGCACCGGTGTGCCGATGCGCAGGCGGGGGGCCTGCTGCAGCGGGATATTCAGGTTCAGCTCCAGCGCCTGGGTTTGGGTCAGGGTGGTCAAAACCGTCTGGGGCGTCACATAGTCCCCCTGCCGCACCAACACTTCCCCGACAATACCGGCAAAGGGAGCCGTGACCTGGAAAAACTGCAATTGCACCTGCTGCCGCTCCGCCTCGGCCCGGGCCCGCTCCACCTCCCGCTCTGCCCGCACAATGGCCGCCTCTTGGGCCCGGATCTGCTCCTGTTGCGCCGCCAAGGCCGCCTCCGCCTGGCGCAGATCGCGGCTGGACTGATCCACTTGCGCCTGGCTGATGGCCCCCTCGGCCAAGAGGCGCAGGTTGCGCTGGTGTTGATCCCGGGCGAACTCCGCCGCTGCCTCCAGCCGCAGGCGATCCGCCCGCAATTGGCTGAGCACGGCTCGGCTGCTCTCCAGGTTGGCCTGAGCCGCCGCGATCCCGGCCGCTTGGCCGGCCACCGCCGCCTGTTGTTGCCGGCTGTCGATGGCAAACAGAGGCGCCCCGGCAGAAACCTGGGATCCCAGCCGCACGAACACCTGGGTCACCTGGCCGCTCACCTGGGGCCGAATACTGGCCACCTGCTGGGATCCGAGGCTGGCGATGAACTCCGACGTCTCCTGAATGAGCCGTTCTTCCACGGCGCCGATGGCCACCGGTGTCGGCTGGCCTTCTCCACTCTCCATGCCGCGAGGGGGCCCGCCGGGCCGACAGGCAGCCAGGAGCAAAGAAAAACCCAACAGCGGCAGAACTGTTCGCAATCGCATCCTCAACCTGCTCCCCCAACGAGCACCCAAACAGAGGGATCCCCCATCTGCATTGGCTCAACCAACCAAGGTAATGAGCCTGTGCCTTCCTGTGCCTGTGCAAAAGCGCTGGCCATCCTTCCCAATCCAGAACTAAGTTGACACTCCCGCCGCCTGAAGGCGGGGGATTCTTACGCAGTCCACAAAAGAACCCATAACGGCGTTGTCAAAGCGCCTCTAGACATTTCCTTAAGGCAAAGCCCCAAGGTTCTGCTTACTTTCTTAAGCAGGTTGGCGGCAGCATTAGCATCAGCGTTGACCAACCACCCCTTTGCCGTTTGGTATAGGCCCCGCTTGACACGCTTCCCAGAGGGTCTCCACCCGTCGGGTTTTTCACCATAATTAGGTAGCTCATCTCCATCTAGGAAGCTCGCCTGCGAACTGTACGCCTCCTCCGCCTCGATAAACTCAATGCCATAGTGCTGACATAATTCCGCAATACGCTCCTTTAACCAACCTGTTGGAATTAAAACAAAGTTTTGGTTATTGACCTTCCCTAAACCGCATTCTTGCTTTTGTTCTTTGTTCCAACCAAAGATGATTCTCCCAATCGAGTGGTGCAAACAGAAGTCAATGACCTTGCGCGCAGCTTTGTGAATTGCATCTCGCATCCTCCGGCTTCTTTTTTCCGTAATTCGCTCAAGTTTCTGCGACCAAAACCCCTGCGGCTTGTCAGTCTTAAGCCTAGCCACCTCCTTGTTGTACCACTGGTTAAAGGATTTGACTTTGCGTCCGTCAATGATGAAGCTATGCCCTAAGTTGCTAACGCACGTAAGCCAGTTGTTTACTCCGTGGTCAATTGCTAGTACCTTTTTTGGATCCAGCGATTGCGGTTGAGCGGGCTTAGCATAGATCCACTCCAAGTAGAACACCCCATGCCTGGGCAGAATTCTTAGCTCCTTAATATTTTTCCAATCTAAGTTGGTAGGAAATCGTATCCAGAAAGCGTCTATCCCAAACCAAGCTTTGACCTGGTTGCCGAGCGGCACTCTGACTCTTCCTTCTTGGAACTTAAGCCACTTCTTCGGGTATGCTACCGTGAACATTCCCTTCTTACGGTAGCGCGGTAGGTTTGGTCTTAAGCTAATCTCTTCTTGCAAGAAAAGTTTCAGCTTTGTCTTAAAACTACTTAGTGCCTCAGCTACAGACTTACACGTCTGTTGTGCGGCGGAAACATACATTGCGATAAAGTGCTTGTTTTTGGTTCTCACCATTTCAGCGCAAAGCTCACCATAGCTTGCCAATCGCTTTGTTTTGAAATAGACTTGTCGCGCATAGTACAAAGCGCAGTTGTACACCTTATTAGACTGTTGACACAAGTACTCTAATACGGGGAGTAGCTCCCTGTCCCTGACGAGAACCTGCTGACAGCCGTACCCCATACTTGTTGGTAAGTGGCATGATAACTGCAGTCTAACATAAGTAAGCAACAATGCGAGAGGGAAGCCAACGGTACAATCACTACAACCATGCTGTGGGGCTAGCGGTTGTTCGCCTCGTTTTTTGCCCAAAGAGAAGGAAAAAGGTCTTGGTAGGAGAAGTCAGGAACAGGTTGTTTGAGCTATGGCAGGAGCTGTCTAGCGAGAAGGGTTGGCATGTGAGAGCGATTGAAATAGCTCCAGACCATGTCCACCTGTTTCTTGAGATTAAGCCTACCGACCCAATTCATCTTGTGGTAAAAGCATTCAAAGGTAGAGCTTCCAAATATTTAAGGCAGAAGTTTCCTAACCTGCGAAAACTACCTAGCCTTTGGAGCAGAAGTTATTTTTTCTGTACTGCGGGGAATGCTAGCGCTGAGGTAATTCAAAACTATATCAATGACCCACATCATTGGTAAGCGACTAAAGTCGCTCTCGGGCTTTTCCGCCCCGCGCTAAAGTGCGAGGCTACCAAGCTATCCCTCTGTGTAGGCTTAGCCAAAAGCCCAGCTTCGGGATCCAGAGCCCCAACTGGCCGGACAACGGCCATCTTCGGCTAGACTGTTCCAAAGTTGTCGCGCAAGCAGCGGGTCTTTTGTTGCCTGGCGCGAAGGCGAGTTGCCGGGGTTAAAAAAGCTGACATGAGAACTGTGGCCGTAACCTGGTTTCGCCCACCGCAGCTTCAGCTTCGTCCTCAGCACTGGCTGTGGAGCTGCCTCGGGGCAGCAGCCATCACAGCCCTCACGGCGGCTGCCGCTTGGGCGCGGCCGGTGTTGGAAGTGCGCATGACCATGGGCTTGCCCATCAGCCCCAACTACTGGTACCTGGTGGCCCTCAGCCGGGCCGGCAGCCCCGGCCCCACCGCCAATCTGGTGGATCCCAATGTCCGCGTCGGGCCCAATGAGTATGCTTTTGTCCAGAACTGGGACTACCTGATCCGGGTTACCCCCCTCAACGAAGAGTCGGTCTTGCAGTCCACCATCCAGCGGTTTGGCGAGCCGGAGCGGGAGTTTGCCGTCGGCTTCAACCAGGTGCGGGTGGAGCGCCTCAGCCGCGACCGCGACACCCTCCGCTTGCAGATCGACATCTCCGAGCTAGAGGGCCTCGACGGGCGGGATCAGGATATCCAGGTGGCTCTCCTCACCGCCCGCGCCCCCTTCCGCGTCGCCCCCGAGGAAACCAACTTGGCCATTGACGCCACCCGCGGCGAGCTGCCCCACTACTACCGCCTCAGCCTCTCCAACCAGCGGCAGGTGGTCGTGGACGATCCCCAGCGCCAGGAGACGATGCGCCGCAGCCGAGAATTGATCCAACAAAGTGGCTCCGGGGCTGCCCTCAGCCGCGAGCTCATCGAGGGGGGAGCCTTGGAAATTTTGGCCGCCAACATCCTCACCTTTGAGCTGCGCCTG
Source organism: Synechococcus sp. W60.3 (assembly GCF_047502615.1). Classification (NCBI taxonomy): domain Bacteria; kingdom Bacillati; phylum Cyanobacteriota; class Cyanophyceae; order Synechococcales; family Synechococcaceae; genus Synechococcus; species Synechococcus sp. W60.3. The sequence goes on from NZ_JANSHJ010000004.1 coordinate 94,184, forward strand.
GTGGATCGCTAGGGATCCGCTCCCCTGCGCGCCCAAGGCGGGGCCCAGATTGCCGCCATTTCAAGCCCCTTCTGCGCCAAGAGAAGCTGGGCTGGGATCCAACATCACAAACAGAAACGACTCCAGCCCCGCCAGGTAGGTGAGCACCTGCTCCTGGGCCGCTTCCGGTTCTATCTGATGGGCTTGGGCCGCCTGCTCGATCAAGCTGGCCACCGCCACTGGCCCCTGCAAGAGGGATCCCAGCCAGGCCATCTGGGGAGCCGGAATGGCGAGGCGGCCGCGGCTGGCCCCCGGCCAGTTCATAGTAAACTCCAGCTTCTTTTCGTAGGCCTGGGCGAAGTTGCGGCGAAATTCGGCATTGTCCATCAGGATGGGGTTGAGCTGCACCCTGCCCTCCAGCCAGTCGGCGTCGCTCCAGGGCAAGACCAGAGAAGAGCCGGGGTGCTCGGCCCAAAAGTCGATCAGGCGGTGGTCGGGGTAGATCAGCTCGTAGAAGTGGTTTTGCTCGGCGGGAGAGAGCTTGTCCAGCTCCACCTGCAGCCAGGCCGGCATCGCCCTGTCTTTGAACAGCAGCGCCGGATCCCAGTCGGCGTAGTCCACCAGGCAAACCAAGCCCAGCTCCGCCTCCTGGAGCATACGCATCAAGTCTGGGATTAAAAACCCCTTGTCGCCGGGCAAGAGGTAGTTGGCGCGGATGTTGGTGTCGTCGCTGTAGATCTGGGGATCCCAGTGCAGGGAGACCCGCAGCTCGTCAGAGGCCAGGCTGGCCATGAACTCCCGCACCCGCTGGCAGGCTTCGGGCGTGGGCAGATCAAACAACCCCAGCAGCCGGAACGCCTCCTGCATGCGCAAGATCACCTGCCGCTGGTAGGCGTGGTGCAGGTTGGCCCGCAGGATGCCGTCCGGCTTGAGCACCCGCTTGAGCGCCTTCAAGCCCGCCACCGGATCCTCGAGCAAATAGAGCACGTCGTTGAGGCTGATGAAGTCAAACTGCTGCCCCAGTTGTTCAATTTCCAGCAGGTCGAGGGCGTACAGCTCCACCTCCCCGAACCCGTGGTAGCGCAGGCGCCGCTCGGCTGCTCGCACTGACTCTGGCGCCAGATCACAGGCCACCAGCCGCGCCCCTGGATTGGCCTCCGCCAAGAGCAAGGTCTCCCAGCCAGAGCCACAGCCGACATTGAGGATGGCGATCCCCTCGCTGGGCAGGATGGCGCGGGTACGGGCGTATTGGGCCGTCGTCCAGCTTGAGCGGTATAGGCTGCCGATGGCGTTGCGCCCTGAGGCCTCAACGGGCACGTTGGGATAGGGCAGTTCCTCGTAGACTTGCCGCAAAGACTCGGTCGTGCTGCCGGCCATGGGATCCGCTCCAAGAAGCTGCTGATACATTTACGCTGAACACTGCTGAGCATTACTGCTCAGCGGTGAAGCGATAGCATTCTGTCCGTTTCCGTTGTCACTACGCGACGCTGACGCGACCGCGCTACTCGGACGGAGTCCAAACAGAAAGGCGGTATCCCGCAAAGCCCTGAGCATAACACCCAGAGCGCCTTGCCAATCTCGTGGTAGCCTATGGTTGCACTTTGGGCATCTAAACACCTTTGCGCCACCCAACTTGGTGTGGATGTGCCCGCACTTGGTACAGGTTTTGCTGGTGTACGCTTCCGATACTTCCACGACAACCACGTTTTTCTTCTTGGCTTGAAACTTCAGGAACTGCTTGAACCGATAGTGCGCCCAGGTGAGCATCGCCCTTGCTGTCTTGCTACCAAACTTCCTCCCTGCCTTGGCAACCATCTTGGCTGACTCGAAAGTGGGGAGGAATATCAATCGGTAGTTATCCGTTAGGAACGCCGCTACCTTGCGATGGCACTCGTCCACCAAGTTCCTGATTCTCTCCCGCAGACGAAACGCCGCTTGCCGCATTCGCCTACGCTTGAGTCTCGGTGCTTTACTCAGCCTAGATTGCAGATCGTCTAGGTGGTAGCACAGCCGAACGATCCTGCCAAAGTCTCCCTTGGCGATATCTACAAAGCCCGCCCCATCAAACCCTGTAAGGAAGCTTCTTACTCCAGGATCAAGTGCGATCACCCCCTTTGCTAACGAACACTGCTCGTTCACGGGCTCAGGAAAGATGGCATACCATCTGTCTTTCACCCGCATTAGCTCAGTTCCACGTGCCCATTCTCTGGGCATCTCCTCGGATGCGCGGAACGCCAAACCTCGGGTGAGTTTCGGATACCACTTCCCATTGCGAAAGTTGCCGGCGTTGAATTGCAGCGTATGCGACCTGTCCCGCACACTGCGAAACCTCGCGTCTTTGCTTCGGCGGAACGCCAACCACGCCTCGACGACCGCGTTCTGCTTGATGTGGCAGGGGGCGTCCTTCACCCACCCGGGCAGGTCGGAGTGCAGGATGATGTGCCGCAGCTTTCTGGCCGTTTTTGGGGCACCATGCTGACGCTGATAGGCAATCGCTTGGTTGTAGCAGTACCGGCACGCCGCTTGCCACCGCTTCCAGACTTTAGCCAGCGCTGGCTCCGGATAAATCCGTATCTTTCTCGATTGCAGCCCGATATTTTCTGAGTCCGTAGAGCCGACTGCTGAAGCAGTGCAGGATGGTGAGGATATCCTCAACCAGTTCCTGCTGGGGAGAAAGGTGATCGTCATCGAGAACCAAGATTTCGCACCCGTATTGACGGCAGTACCACTCAACGAACTCAAATCCAAACCGGCAGAGTCGATCCCGGTGAGCGACCACAATTGTTCCGACGTCTCCCGCACGAACTCGTTCCAATAAGGCAAGGAACTTTGGTCTTTTGAAGTTGAGACCGCCGCCAACCTCTCCGACCACTTCGGCTCCAGGATAGAGGTTAACCAGTCTTGCAATCTGTCTCTCCAAGTCTGACTTTTGCCCTCGACTGCTGACTCGGGCGTACAAAACGACTCGTTTGGCTTTCTTTGGCGTTCTGATGTAGCTGTCGAGGTCATACCTTCTTGCCCTACCAGATGGAGTACGTATTGCTTTGATCCAGCCTTTCTGTTCCCATCGCCTCAAGGTGTGGAGACACACCCCAAAATAATCCGCCGCTTCTCTCGGTTTTACATACCTAGCCATACCAAGCAGCCATACTGAACATATTGTACATTATTTTCAGTATAGTCCAGCATATCATTGACTAGAGTCATGCTCCCTATGCTACTGCCCCAGGAAGGCCGCAATAGCGCCGGCAATGGCCTCATTGCCCCCCCGATCCAACTTCTCCGACGCCTGGGGTGGGTAGGGGGGATCCCGCAGGAAGTCCCAGGATCCCGCAAAGAACTCTTCCGGCGAGAGGATGCGATGCCAGCCGTAGCGCCGCAATCCCTCCACCAACAGGGGCGACTCGGCAAACCCCGACCGGTTGACACAGGCCATGGGCGTGCCACAGCGCAGCGCCTCTGCCAAGGTGCCATAGCCCGGCTTGGACACCACCCAACGGCAGAGGGGCATGACATCCACCGGCCGCCACACCTGGCCGTCTAGAATCTGCAAGTTGGGCAGAGCAGGAGCCTTTGGGTCGAAGGTGAGAAACTGCCAGTCGGGAAAATCCGCCAGCCGCTCGTAAGGCAAGCCCTGCAACCCCAGCCCGCCAAAGGTTAACAAAACCGTGGGCCGCTCCCGCTCCAGCCCCAGGCGCCGGGCCACCTCCTCTCCTGAGTAGCGCGGATCCGACCCCGTCAGCCCCACTGCCTCTTGGTGAGGGAAGGCGGCCATAGGCTCGGCAAAGGGCAGGCGAAACAGCCGCTGGCAGCGCCCGTACAGCTCGCGGATCCAGGCCACCAAGGGCTGAAACTGGGGGCCGTAGTCTTGGTAGATAAAATCCCAGCCGAAGTTGCTGGCCATCCAGCAGGGGATCCCGGCGGCCTCGGCAATGGCAGTGGCGATGGGGGGCACATCCGCCAGGATCAACGGCACCCCCTGGCTGCGAATGAACTCGGCCTCCTCCCGGATGAGGTCGGCAGCCCCCGCTTGAAACGCCTTGAGAGCAGCCAGCGTGGCCGGCAGATCCGCCTGCAAGCCATCCGGCTGCACCACCCCCACATCCAAACCCCGCGGCCGGTGCACAAACTCCCCTTCCCCGTAGCGCTGCAGCAGCCAGGCGGGGGCCGGCGTCACCCAAATGGGCAGGATCTGCGCATCCTGCCGCCGCAAAGTGTTCACCACCGCCGCCAGCCGGGTGACGTGCCCAAACCCGTGGGCCGTTGCCGCTACATAGAGAGGAATGGGATTCACCGCCATAGCCTTAAGAAAGAACAGGCTGAGGTTTTTCCCGCCGGGATCCCCAGAGGTTGCCGGCCAAGATAAGTCCCAGGCCCAGCACCGATCCCGGCGCGATCGGCTCCCGCAACAGCACCCCAATCAGCCCCAGCGACAAGAATGGCGTTACATAGACCCAATTGGCCAGGGATCCGCGCTCGTGGGCCAGCTCCAGGGCCCGCAGCCAAAACACAAAAGTCAACCCCATCTCCGCCAAGCCGATGTAGGCTGCCCAGGCCAGCCCCGCCATTGTCCACCTCAGCTCCTGAAACGGCAAGAGCAGCAGGCAGTAGAAGCTGCCGAAGACAAACCCCATGAACAGCTTCAGCACCGCGTCCCGTTCATCCCGCACATTGAGCAGCCAGTAGAGGGCCCAAATGGCAGCGCTGCCCACCGCCAGCCCCACCCCCCAGGGATCCTCCACCTGCCAGGTGTCCCAGGATCCCCCCGTGGCCACCAGCACCGCCCCCACTAGGCTCATGCCCAAAGCCAGCAGCAGCCGCCCGCGCAGGCGCTCCCCCAACAGCGGCGCCGCCAAGAGAGCCAGCAGCAGCGGCCAGGTGTAATTCAAAGCCAGCGCCGCCTGGGCCGAGAGGCGATCATAGGCCTGGAACAGCACCCCGTAGTAGCCAAGCGGGTTAAGTAGCCCCTGCAGCGCCGACAAGGCAATCTGGGATCGCTTCTGCTGGCGGACAAGATGCGCCCGCCCTGTAGCCACCAGAACCATCCCCAAGATCAGGCAGGAGCTGCACGCGGAAAAAATTAGCAAAAGCGTTGGCGCAAGGTGTTGCAGGCCAAACTTAAAGGCGCTGGCCGCCGTGGCCCAGCCCAAGATAGCTGCCGCCAGGTAGGCATAAGCCCGCCAGGGATCCCTGCCCATCAAAAGCGGTCCAGATCCCTGTCGTCCGCCTTTGGCCTAGCTCCGGTGGAAAGGCCCAGCCGCGGCGCCACCACCCAAACGTAGAGCAGATAGCCCAGCCCCGCCACCACCGTCCACTTGAGAACGGTGCCGAAAACCCGGAAGATCAGCCCCACCAGCAGGATACAGCCCAAAATGGCCAAAACCGTCAGCAGCGGACGCCCCCACGTCTCAGCCCAAGCGCGAATGGCATTTCTCCCCTGAGACGAGCTCAGCTCCCCAGAGGCCCCAGTTGCCTGCTCCAGTTCAAGCTCAAGCTGTCTTAGCCGTTCTTGTTCTGAGAAAGAAAGATCCGACATAGGGAGCAGTCTCCAGAATCCAGCGCCATCTCCATCTTACGGGCTGCTCCCCAAACCCGGCAGGCTAGGCCCGCGCCGACGGGATCTCTTGGGCCATGGCGCGGAACAGATCCAGAGCCGGCCCAGGGCGACGGTTAGGACGCGGAGCCGGGATCTCGTTGGGCACAAACGGCTTCTCAACCACCACCTTGGGCTTGGCAGGCGTAGCCGTTGCCGCAGGGCTAGAGGACTGGGTTGGAGCGGATTGGGCAGGCGCCGGACGAAAAGGGCCGGTAACAAAATCCACGAGGCCGCCGAAGAGAATGCCAAAGAAGGAAAAAAGACCGCCGAACAGCTTTTTGAGGATGCCCATATAAGAGTTTGCCGATGTCGTAAAGTTCTGCAACTGGCCATTCATTATTGTTAAGAACGGGCAGCTTGGCTATAGGTAGATATGCTTTTTTCGACTCAGGGATCCCATACCTGCCTGCCGGTGGCATCAAACCGCCGCAGCGGCAGGGCCAACTCCAGCTCCTGCAGCTCCAGCGGCTCCGAGAAGCGCCGGCTGCGCCCCAGCTCAAAGCCATCCGCTGCCGCCGGATTCACCGCGTAGCCGATATCCGCCATGGCTCCCACCGTGAGGATGCTCAAGGGGTTGGGCACCCCCCGGTCGAGGCGGCTGGTCATCAGCTCGCGGGCCAAGACGCTCTCCCGCCAATGGGCATCGCGGGATCCCTCCCCAAACTGATTCTCTAAAGGAACAGAAGGGGCGTTCCCCCCCAATGTGATAAAAGCGTCAACTGCCCGCGGGCCGATAAAGCGGGGGTCATAGCCCGGCGGCGTCAGCTGATCCCGCCTCACCAACCCTACCGTCAGCCCCTTGGGATCCCAGACGCTGGGCAAAAAGCCAAGCGCATGGCCCAACTCGTGCAGGGCAGTAATGGGCAGATCCCCCCGCTCTTCCAAAGCCGAGAGGTTTTGGCTGTTGAAGAGCACAATTGAATAGAACGGCAAGCCATTCGAGGCCCGCACAAAGCAAGGAGCCGCCCCCCCCAAAACCCGCTCGTTGCCTAGGTCTCTCGCCCTCACCTCTACCAACAGATCGTCAATGGGGAAATTGAGCGGCGTGCTGGGAAATCCCCGATTGCATGCGTCGGCCTGAATAGAGGTGGGGGGCAAATCTGGCTGGTCCCCGACAATGATCTGCTGCCATCTCAAGGCCGCGCTGCGGACAATGGCTTGCTGACTGGGAGTGAGGCTGTTGTCGGGAAAGCGAAGGTCGATCGTGAACTGGGGAACAGAGGTAGGCGTCAGCGAAGGCAGAACAGTCGGGGTAGGGGTGAGGACGACAGCTGGAGTAGAGGTGGGAACGATGGTTGGAATGGGAGTAGGAATGACACTTACCGAAGAGGAACCACCACTTCCCCCGCAAGCCTTGAGCGCCAGCAGCAAGAGCATCGCCACCAGGGATCCGATCGGGCGCAAGCTCCACGTTCTGCCGCCAAGCTTCCGAAAATCCTTCACACTGCCTCCCAACCCAAAAGCCCCACAGCCCAGACAGATCATACCGGTTGCCTCCATTTGCCGAGCAGGATTGGCCCTGGGCTCTGCCACCCATACCCATTCTCAATGGGCGATGTCTAGGAGGCTGGGGAAACCTCTGTGGATCCTCATGAACAAAAACTGGGGCCTGAATGACACAGCAAGGATAGCTTGGTAGCCCCGTATTTTAGTGCGGCGAGGAAAAGCCCGTAAGCAAGTTGCTCGCCAATGGTGTGATTGTTGATGAGGCGTGCCCTTCCTAGGCAAGCACCCAAAACGGTGAAAAACCCGAGTAGGGGCAAGCGCCCAGGAGATGTCTCAGCTAACTTGCTAAGTAGGCAGAACTTTGGGGCTTTGCCCCAAGGAACTGTCTAGAAGCGTCTTGACAGCCCCCTTGCGAGTCCGTTCCTGGACTGCGTAAGAATCCCCTGCCTTTAGGCAGTGGGAGTGTGAATAATAACAGTCACCTCAAGAGTGAGCGAAGATGGGCCTGGCGGCACGTTTTTTTGAGCCCTTTCAATCCAGCAGGTCGGAAGAACCGTCTTCCTCTTCTAGGCTCCAACCCGCCCCCAAAGCGTCCGCTGCTGCCGCCCGCAACGCCTGAGTGTCCGCCCACAACTGCGCAGGATCCGATAGCGGATCCGACAAAGGCACCAAACGCAAGATGCGGCTCTCCTGAACCAGATCGATCACCACACTGGGCCGTTCCCCCTCCAGGCCTGCCACCTCCGAGGGGGAGGGATCCCGCAAGCAGGCGTAGTCAAAGCTGTTTAGGTTGAGATAAAGGCTGCGATTGGCCACCAAGGTAGCCGCCGTTGCATCCTGAAACACCTCCATCACATAGCCCTCCCCCTGCTTTCGTACCCGACCATCGACAATATCGAAGTAGCGAACCCGCCCCAGATCCGCCAGAAGACGGTAAATATCCCGCTTATTAACCAAAATTCCGCTATCTACGATACAGGGGGCACAAGGACGAGTGTCTGTCATGGAGCAGTCGGTCTTGGGGAGCAAGCGGATCGACAACAGGCAAGAAGCAATTAGAAGTAATGCTCAACAACAGCTAGCAACCATCGCAAATCCTCTAGAAAATAGCAACCCCCCACAAGTCTAAGACTTGGGCAAACAAAACCAGAGAACCTCAGGCAATCAAGACGAGAAAAAGTCAACAGCCCTACAAACTTAAGCCATTGCAGTACAGCCCTTTGCTTTGCTCCAAAAAGCCTCTAGCCTGCTTCTCGGAAAGGCTCAGTTCTGGCCTCCCTCGAATGTACCACAGCTTTCCAAAAAGGGGCACCGATCCCTCCCAGGTAAAGGACAAGGGAAACTGGTCAATAGCCAGCAGATTTTCATCTGTATATTGTGGGAAAATAGGTGATTAAAGGGTTTGAGACACTAGATATTGTAGGTAAGGGTGAGGACGGGCCATAGCGACCGAACCTCTGCCCTAGGATGGATCTTGGCTACCCTTTTGATTTACTTGTCCAGATCGTCTGTCATCGATGACGAAAGCTTGCCAACAGCCTGTTGGGCCGCACCACCCACCGCTTGACCAACTTGGGGGCCGAGAGGGGTAGCCTCAGTTAGACGAGTTCTGCTTAGAACATCCAAGAGGCTCTATTAGGTTTAAAGTGAGGACTAACCCGACAAAGAGTGAGGCTCGACCATGACGCTGGCTCAGGAGGCAACCGCCCAAATCCCCGCCTTTTGCGAAGGGATCCGCTACTTTGGCGATCCCTGGCCGGAATTCGACCGCCTGGGCCAAGAGCCTGCAGTGGATGCTGCCACCGGCAAGCTGCGGGATCCGGGCAGTCGCATGGCCGCCTACCAAACCCTGCTCTATGCCGATGCGCTGCGCTACCTCACCCTGCAGATGACCGCCAGCAAAGCCTCGGGCCACCCGGGCGGCTTTGCCAGCCAAGCGGAAGCCTACGCCGCTTTGGTGTACTTGGGCCAAAAGAACATCCCTACCGAAGTGGGCCACCACGCGCCCGGATTCTATGCCGCCATGTTCTTGGATGGATCCCTATCAGAAATGGGCATCCACACCGTCGCCGACTTGCAGGCCCGCTTTCGGGAACGAGAAGGGCTGCTGGGGCACCTGTCGGGCTACATCCCCGGCCTGCTGGCGCCAGCAGGGCCGCTGGGGCAGGGGCAGCACTTTGCTATGGCCGCCGCTCTGCTTTACCCAGACCGTCTCTTCCCCGTCACCATCGGCGATGGGGGCCTGGGGGAGCCCTACGTGATGAGCTCCATGATCCACTTTCACACCGCCTTCCCGCAGCGCACCAACTTCCTGCCGGTGCTGGTCTGGAACGGCTACAGCCAAGAGCACCACAGCATGATCTCTACCTTCACCAACGCTCAGATGGCCGAGTACTGGCGGGGCAACGGCTTTGAGGAAGTGGTGCTAGTCGACGCCAAAGACTTCGACGATGCCCAGCAGCCCGGTCCCTATGTGGATAGCACCCAATTTTCTCTGGAAGCCCGTCTGGCCTTTGCCCAGAGGGTACTGACCGAGATGGAGCGGGCCATCCAGTCAGCGCTGAGCGGACATCTGACGGTTTTCATCCTCAAACAACTCAAAGGAGCAGGCGTGCACGCCAAGGGATCCAAATCCCACAACCTCTACGCCCACCACACCTTGGATCACCCCGACATCGTGGCCGCTCTGGAGGCACGGGCCCTGCACCCAGCCGCTTGGGCTCTGGTGCGCCAAAATTGTGAACGGGCTGCTGGCGGGCCGGCAGCCAAGGTGGTGGTAACCGAATTCGTCCGCCCTCTGCCGCCCTTGGGATCCCTCAACTTAACCGAGTTCTCCCTCGGCGATAAGCAGGTTTCCACCACTGCCATCGGCGCCCTGGTGCTACAGGTGGGGCAGAAAGACCCCGACTTTCTGGTGGCCAACGCTGACGGCAATGAGGCCTCTGGCCTTGCCAATGTCAACCAGGGCCTGAAAGTGATCCACCCCACGGCGGATCCCCTCTACAACCAACAGCCCCAAGGGCAGGTCTACGAACCCCTTAGCGAAGATGCTTGTGCCGGCCTGACGGCAGGCCTGGCGCTCTTTGGCGGGCGCTCCCTGTGGTGTTCTTACGAATCCTTTGCCGTCAACGGCCTGCCCATCTGGCAGACGGTGACCCAGGCGATGGCCGAGCTGCGCCGCCCCACCCCTTCCGCCATTGCTCTCTACACCGCCGGAGCCCTGGAACAAGGCCGCAACGGCTGGACCCACCAACGCCCGGAAATTGAAGCCTACCTGGCGGCCATGATGCGCAACGGCAACATCTTCCCCCTCTTTCCCCCCGACGCCAACTGCGCCCAAGCCGCCTACGAGTGGGCCTTGTCTACCTACAACAAAGGGATCCCGATCTTTGCCAGCAAAACCCCCCTGCCCATCCGCACCACCCTGGAACAGGCTCGCCAAGCAGTAGAGCAGGGCTGCACCGTGCTGCAGGAAGTGCCCGGATCCCGCACAGTGGTCTTTGCCGTGGTGGGGGATATGATCCTCCTGCCGGTGTTTGCCGCGGCTGAGCAGCTCCAAGCCCAGGGGATCGGCAGCAAAATTGTTTCCGTGGTCAACCCCCGCCGTCTCTATCGCCCCGGCGATATAGCCTGGTCTACCTGTGCCCAACCCGATGGGGAGTTCATGTCTGACCAGGAGTTTGCCGCCTGGTTTGCCGGCGAAGCCCTTATCGGCGTGACCGGCGGCTCCAGCCTGATGTTGGAGCCCCTGTTGCTGCGCTACACTGGCCCGCGCGACATCTTTGCCTGGAAACGTGGCGAAACCACCGCCACCCCTACGGAACTCATGGACTACAACAGCCTGACAGCCCAGGCGCTGGCAGAGAGGGCAAAGCAACTGCTAGGCTGAGGGCGAGCTTTTAGCTTGGTTAGCATTGTCCACCTTATTTTTTCCTATGACTGAGGCTAGCTATCTCCGAGAGAAGCTTGAGAGGATATCTCCCACCGAGAGTGTAGAGCGAGTTGTTGTCCAACACTTTGCTGTTCCCCTCCTGCATGCGCTTGGCTTTCACGACTTGGAAATTAGATATGAATTCGAGACAGGTTGTGGCCAGGTCGACCTCGCCGCAAGAAAGAACGAAGATCCTGAAGATACTTTCTTTAACTCCCAAAGGAACCCCTACTTGCTTTTGGAGGCAAAATCCAGAGTAGTCAACCTCAAAGAAGGATCTTGCTATAGGGATGCAGTTTGTCAGATAGAAAGTTACTTGCTTGCCAAGAACTGCAAATCTGCAAAATGGGGAATTATCACCAATGCAAATAACATCCAGCTTTGGAGGAGGCACGGAAAAGTTGTTCACCCTGCTACAGCAAACCTTGATATTAGCTCAAATAACATTGAGGGCATAGTTCGCAACTTGCGAGACAAGATAGAAAACTACGAGCGGGCTTTGACTATCTGCGTGTATAACAATAAAGGGGGCGTAGGCAAAACAACGACGGTCATTAACCTTGCGGCAACACTAGCAGCCAAGAGAAAAAAGGTCTTAGTTGTTGACTTTGATTCCCAAGGAGATCTGACAAGAAACTTGGGAGTTACTCCTGGAAAAATTACACTGACGCAGTGCTTAAAGGATCCCAAAATAGATGTTCATTCCGTTGTCCAAACATACAGACTCAAGACAGTTAGACAAGGCAAACAGAGTATAGTTTCCATCTTTGACATCATCCCAAGAGACCCTGAACTGGAAACGTTAACTGATAGCCAGGCGGTAGCATATATTCAGAAGGGAACTCGGCGCCTTCGCGATCTCATTGCTCCTCTTCGCAATGAGTATGACTACATCCTAATTGACTGCCCAACTCAATGGCTTTACTTTAGCCAGAGTGGTGTTTTTGCTGCCGACGTTATTTTGATACCTACCCGCCCCGACGATCTGTCTTCCCTGAATAATGCTGCTAGAGTAATCACCAGATTTGTTCCAGAAACTGCTAGGTCACGACAGGATGGTGGCCCCAGGACTTTGCCTATCTTTTTCAATGGCGTCCCCTCAGGAAACGAAAACACTATTAAACGAGCAAATGATGAGATAGAAAAAATTGTCAGCCAAGAGAGAAGCATGAACCTACTTCCATATTTCTGGCCGCATTTTAAGAGAGGTAATGAAAACAAAAGCATTTTTGGGATACCTGACTATGTAGTGATATCCTCTGCAAGCTTTGATCGAAAGCCTGCCGTCTTTCACAAGAAAGTTTTAGAATACTACCAGAGTCTTGCCCGTGAGTACTTTATCGATGAGTGAGTTTTCAGATCTAGGTAGGTTGGTTAACTTACCCCTTGAGAGCATTACGCCCGCCGACGGGTTTTCTGCTCCCTCCTTCCTTGTTGCCGCAGCCGCAGATCAGCTAAGGGCGACAGGAGGACACAACTGGGTTCCTCTGCTGGTGGTCGAGGCTGGCGACTATCAGTACAAGGCCATTGGTAACCATTTTGTCTATGCAGTTGCTCGAGAGGCAGGGCTGGAGAGGCTCTGGTGCATTGTTGTCGATCCCGACCCAGAGCAGGTTAAGCAGGCCCAAATCCTCACCAGAGAAATTGTCCCAAAGGTGAATCTGACAGAGGCCCCGAGAGAAACTATCTTGGCCGCGTTGAGATACCTGGCCGAGCAGCCCGGCACCCCCCTTAAGGGAGTTGATATAACCATTGCAGCCGCGCGAATTGCGGAGGCAGATAGGAGCTGGTGGCAGGACTTAACCCCCATAACCAAGCTGGGGTGCAAAATTACACGAGGCAAAAAGTTGGAGGCCCTGAAAGAAGTATTTTTTCTAGCTCCTACAGCGCCACCTCCTAGCCAGAAGAAGTCGTCTAAAAAATCCACAGCATCTGCCAGGGCCAAGAAAACAAGCGCAACTCGCTCTCGGAAAAAGAAAGAGGGCTAGAAGGGCGGCAGAGCAAGACCAGCTTTACTCTTCTCTTAGTACCGCTGTTCTCCTACCCAAAGGCCCACCAGCGCTGCTTGGCCCCAGGGATCCACCTTCACCTCTGCTCGCAGGGTTTCTGGATTGCGGCGGATCTCTAGTTCCAGAACATCTCCCAGCGCCTCTGGAATGAAAAACTCTTCGATCCCAAACCTAAGCTGCCACCCATCGAACCAACCTTGCAGGGCGACCTCCGCAGGCTGCAGATCCTTGGGTCGGTCGCGGCTGATGCCGATGGCCTGCCAGGGTTGAGCGGGATCCCCATTGGGAGGGGCCAAGCGCAGGTAGAGGATCCCTGGCTTAGCGAGCTCAGGGGACCAGCCGGGCAGTTTCTCTAGGGTGGAAAGCTGGGCAACGGTGTAGCTCAAAGCTACGTAGCGGCCCCGCAAGGGGTCATAGGGATCCAGAGGAGCAATCTGCAAGTAGATCGGGGAGCCAGTGGCAAGGGTAAGCGCCTTCCGAGCTGGCACCAGCCCAACCAGGCCCACCTGCAGCACCAGGGCCAGCCAAAACAGGGATCCCTTAAGAAAAGGAGGCGACATTGCCAGCCGACGAGAGCAACTTCCTGCACAAAGATGCTATCCTAGTTAAGCATCTTCCCGGCTCAGTAGCTCAGCGGTAGAGCAGGGGACTCATAAGCCCTGGGTCGCGTGTTCAAATCACGCCTGAGCCATCCTTCCTAAGGCTCTGGTTACAGCTTGTGGAGGACAGTTAAGCTGGAGCTCCGGCTTTTGCTCTCAGGTTGCAAGAGGCGGCACTTCCAAGGGCGAGCAAAGCCCCTTGAGCTATTCCGATCCCGGATAAAAGCCGAGATCCATTACCTGCTCAAGCGTGTAGGGACACTCGGCGGGCAGATCCTCTTCCGAGAGCGGCGTTTCTTTCACCACCAACAGGATCCCGTCTTGGTAAGCCTCTGGCAGAGCTGCCAAAAGCTCAGGCTTTAGGCTAGGACTCTCTTTGAGCAATTGCTGGATTTGGCGACGTTGTTCGCTAATAGTTGCCCGCCAACTTTTGCCGCGAAGCTGGAGCTGGAACTGCCCCTTGAGGAGGTGTCCCGGCAGGATCCCCAAGCAATTGACCAATTCGCGGCGCTCTTGCCTGCCCAAAGCCTCGATTTCCTCTGCCAGATGGCCCGCTCGCTCCGAGAGGCAGGGTTTCGCTTTGAGCAGTTGGAACAATTCTACATGCCTAGCCAACCAAAGTGGGTCGGCTACACCTACTGGGGTATAGCCTCCCCTGAGCCGGAGGGGGGATCCCAGGCGGGTTAGCCGCTTCTAAAGCCCGACCTTGCCTTTCTCAGGGCTAGTCACAGAACTGCAGCCGGGATTGCGGCTGTCGCATGGCCGGATCCAGCTCGCAGATCAGCTCGAAGTTGATCACCCGCCAGCGCTGCGGCGAGCCACCGGCTCCTTCAGGAAGCTGGGAGCTGAAGCTAACCGGCAGGCCGTAGAGGCGGGGTGGGCCGGGGCGCCGCTGGGATCCCTGCTCCAGGTAGGGGGTGAGCAAAGAGCGGTAGCGCTCGGCCACGATCACCTGCGTGGCCCGCATCCCCTGCATGCGCAGGCGATCCAGCTCTTCGTGAATCTCGAAGCGGATCCCATCGGCATGGGTGTGCTGGCGGTACCAGCGGCCTTCCCAGAGGCGCCAACGCCGCCCTGATTGCAGGTGAACCAGCTCCTCTTGCTCGGGATCTGCCTCAAAGGCGCCGTGGCGATGGCAGAGGTAGGTATCGGTCAGGGTAAGGGCCGCAATCGTCTGCCGACAGTGGGGGCATTGAATGCTGGGGCCAAAGATGGGATAGGAGAAAGCAACGGTCATAGGAAACCCCACAGAATGCGGCTGGGTGTCTGGGCAAATCCGCGGCTGTCCACATTAATTATAGGTGTGGCCTTTTGCAGATCTGGCTCACGCGGATCCCTCTGGCCAAATCCGACAAAGTATTCTAAGATCATAGCCAGGGAAAAGCCTGCCCAAAGCCCCCCGCGACGGCAGGTAGATTCCCAAGGATCTCCGCAATGATAACGGGGAGTGGGTAGCGCCCACTTCTTTGCTTTTTTAGGGGGAAGATGCCCCCGCTGCCGGCTCCAGCTTCGCTGGGCTGGGATCTGGCCGTTACACCGAGTTGGCGATGAGTTGGCTATGGTTCACCCTCTGATCCCGCAGTTGGAGAGTCTGGCCCGTCCCTTGGCCGCTCGACTGGGGTACGAGTTGGTACAGATGGTTTTTCACACCAACCAGTATCCGCCGGTGCTGCGGGTGGATATCCGTCCGCTGGATCCGGAGCAGGAAACCAGCCACGCCGATTGCGAAGCTATGAGCCAGGCCTTGGAAGTGGAGCTGGATCGAGTGGATCTGATCCCCGGCCATTATGTGCTGGAGGTCTCCAGCCCCGGCATCAGCAACTTCCTCATCAGCGACCGCGACTTTGTGGTTTTCAAAGGGTTTGCGGTGGAGGTGACGGTGGATCCCCCCTACAAGGGCAAAGCTGTCTGGTCAGGGCATCTGCTGGGTCGGGATGAGGAGAAAGTTGCCCTATCCCTCAAGGGACGGCGCGTGCAGTTGCCCCGCGCCTCGGTGCAGCGGGTTGTCCTCTCAGAGGCGGAAACCGAGTAGAGGAATGGGGATAGAGAGGACGTTCGAGCGCGAAGTGTGTTGCCCTGTCTTCGCGTCGGAGCTGCCTGCTGTGCGGCGATGCATTTCCCGTCAGGATTGCGGAGCAACAGTGATAGCAGTTTCATCCCAGCTTAAGTTGCATTAGGAGGACAACAGCTTATGTCGATGGTGCCTCTGCCCGGTTTGGCAGAAATGGTGGAGATGATCTCGCGGGAGCGCAACTTGCCCCGCCATGCAGTCACCAACGCCTTGCGGGAGGCGCTGCTCAAGGGCTACGAACGCTACCGCAAAACCATTCAGCGAGATGTCGTCTTTGAAGAAGACCACTTCCGCAACTTCGATGTGGAGCTGGATGTGGAGGCAGGTGGCTTTCGCATTTTGGCCACCAAAACCATTGTCGAGGAGGTACGGGATCCAGATCACGAGATCTCCCTGTACGACGTGCAGCAGGACTACCCGGAAGCCGAAGTTGGCTGGGAAGTAACCAATGACGTCACTCCCCAACAGGCGGAGTTTGGCCGCATGGCGGCCATCCAAACCAAGCAGGTGCTGGCCCAGAAGTTGCGTGACCAGCAGCGCCGCCTGATTCAAGAAGAGTTCCGCGACCTGGAAAATACCGTGTTGCAGGCACGGGTGCTGCGCACGGAGCGGCAGACGGTGATCATGGCGGTATCCAGCGGTTTTGGGCAGCCGGAGGTGGAAGCCGAACTGCCCAAGAAGGAGCAGTTGGCCAGCGATCGCTACACCCCCAACGCGGTGATGAAGGTCTACCTCAAAAAGGTATACGAGGGATCCCGGCGGGGGCCGCAGCTTTTGGTTTCTCGGGCCGACGCCGCCTTGGTGGTGAACCTGTTCGCCAACGAGGTGCCGGAGATCGAAGAGGACATTGTGCGCATCGTGGCGGTGGCGCGGGAGGCCAACCCGCCTTCCCGCAACGTGGGGCCGCGCACCAAGATTGCCGTCGATACCGTGGAGCGGGACGTGGATCCGGTGGGGGCCTGTATTGGGGCAAGGGGATCCCGGATTCAGGCGGTGGTGGCAGAGCTGCGCAACGAGAAGATCGACGTCATCCGCTGGTCGCCGGATCCGGCCACCTACATCGCCAACGCCCTCAGCCCGGCCAAGGTGGTGGAGGTGCGGTTGGTGGATCCGGAGATCCAACAGGCCCATGTGCTGGTGACCAGCGACCAGCTCAGCCTGGCCATCGGCAAAGAGGGGCAAAATGTGCGCCTGGCCGCTCGCCTCACTGGCTGGAAAATTGACATCAAGGAAGTGGAGAGCTACCGGGCAGCGCTGGAGGAGGCGCAAGCGCAGGGGCTGCCGTATCCCTTCATCACGCCGGCGGCTTTGGAGCGCTTCCGGCGGCGGGAAGAGCGAGCCGCTTTGGGGCTGGACGAGGAGTACCCAGAGAAGCTTCGCCTAGAGGAGGAGCTGGAAGAGGACGATAGGCTGGAGGAAGACTGGGTCGAGGAAGACGAGGACTTCGACTACGACGCCGAGTTCGACATCGCCCAGCCCAAGGCCTAGAGCCGAGGGGCCTCGGCAGTCGGTAAACTGAGGTAAAGACCCTTTCCGCCTGCCCTTGAACTCCTCCCAGCCGATCATCCTTGGTATATCGGGCGCCTCCGGGATGCTCTACGCCGTGCGCGCCCTACACGTTCTGCTCAGCCTGGATTACCGCGTCGAGGTGGTGGCCTCCAAAGCGGCCTATCAGGTGTGGCAAGGGGAGCAAGGGGTGCCGTTGCCGGCAGATCCCCAGCGGCAGGCCCAGTTTTGGCGGCAGCAGGCCGAAAGCGAGGGCGGATCCTTGGTCTGCCACCGCTGGCAAGATGTGGGGGCAACCATTGCCAGCGGCTCCTACCGCACGCAGGGGATGTTGGTGATCCCATGCAGCATGGGCACGGTAGCCAAGTTGGCCGCTGGGCTGAGCTCTGACCTGCTGGAGCGGGCGGCTGACGTGCAGCTCAAAGAAGGCCGCCGCCTGGTCATCGTGCCGCGGGAAACCCCCTTCAGCCTCATTCACCTGCGCAACCTGACCATTCTGGCAGAGGCAGGGGCGCGCATCGTCCCGGCCATTCCGGCCTGGTACCACCAGCCGCGTACCCTCTTGGACTTGGTGGACTTTGTGGTGGTGAAGGCCCTGGATCAGTTTGGCATCGACAGCGACCTCATCCAGCGCTGGCAGGGGATGCGTCAGCGTCAGATCCTCAAGCTGCCCCCCGAGGACTAAAGGGATCCCTTGGCCCTCATCCCTAGCCGCTTTCCCAACCGGAGAGGGAGGTTCCCACCTAGCGCGATCATTCATTCATACATACATTCATACATAAGGTTTCACCGCTAGCAGGGAGGGCACTGCTGAACCTGGGCAGGGGAACTGGCTGGACTAGCCAGCCGCGGGATTCTTGCGAAGGTGGGTGGACAAGTTAGGGCAAGTCTCCAGGCTAGCTGCCCACTCACTAATGAGGGTGTTGACCCAGTGGGGCAGCTCGTCGTGAGCGCAGTGGCCCACCCCTGGCAGCTTCACCAACGTAAGAGCCGGCTGCCAGCGCTTAAACTGATCCGCCAAAAAGCTGGGCACCGCCGGATCTTCCTGGCCCCAGAGGAGGAGAATGGGCATCTTGAGCGTGGGCAACAGGCGCTTGGGACTGTCGAAGCGGCGGCAAAGAATGGCCCTCAGGCTATCCAAAAACACGTGGGCTGCCCCCGGCTCAAAGGCCGGCCTCTGGAAGATCTGCACCAGCTCCTCGTCCACCTGCTCGTCCCGCTTGTAGACATTTTTGATCCAGGCCCGCAGCACCTCGGTTTGTCGCAGCCAGTTAAACAAATGAGGATAGGTGAGCGGGCAGCCCAAAACAGCCAGGATCCCTTCGCAAAGGGCCTGCACCAACACATCCCAAGGAGGGGACAATTCTTCGGGGTGAGGCCCATCGGCACAACTGATCAAGCACAAACCCTTCACCATCTGGGGATAGCGGGCAGCCACAATCACCCCCACCAGGCCCCCAATGGAATGGCCTACCAGGAGGCTGGGCTGCTGGATGTGGGTTCGCCAAAACTCGTACACCTGCTCGACCCACAGATCGACGCTGTAGGCGATCTCCGGCTTGGCACTCTCGCCAAATCCCAGCAGGTCGAGAGCATAGACGGAGCGCTGGGATCCCAGAGGAACAATGTTGTGGCGCCAATGGCCCACCGAGGCCCCAAAGCCATGGATCAAGATGGCCGGAGCCGCCGTCAAGTTCACCTGGCCGCTGGCGGTTTGGGCGCGACTGGGGGTGTAGGTGAAATGAATAGGCCAGCCGCGCCAGAGCCAGGTTTGGGAATGACCATAGCGAGGAAGCCCTGAGACGGGATCCCTGCTGCCGACCGAAGAGGGGGGCGTCGCAAGGGAGGGGAAACCCGCCCCGCCGACAGCAGCAGAGGGAGAAGAAGAAGGAGGGTTATGTTCAGGCAAGGGAGGATTGACACTCCCACCGCCTAAAGGCGGGGGATTCTTACGCAGTCCACAAAAGAACCCATAACGGCGTTGTCAAAGCGCCTCTAGACAGTTCCTTAAGGCAAAGCCCCAAGGTTCTGCTTACTTCTCGCTCCAGAGGATTTGTTGCTGCTCGGGTTTTTCA
This sequence comes from Synechococcus sp. W60.3, assembly GCF_047502615.1. Taxonomy (NCBI): domain Bacteria; kingdom Bacillati; phylum Cyanobacteriota; class Cyanophyceae; order Synechococcales; family Synechococcaceae; genus Synechococcus; species Synechococcus sp. W60.3. The sequence goes on from NZ_JANSHJ010000004.1 coordinate 113,396, forward strand.
CCGTAGTTAGCGTTTTCCCCTGGTCTGGCTAGGATTATAGCAGTTAGCAACTAAAGTCGCTAGCGGGCTTTTCCGCCCCGCACTAAAGTGCGGGGCTACCAAGCTATCCTTTTGTATGTGACAACAGCAGGCCCACCTCCATCAGGATAGACCGATCTTAGCGGTTGCTGGAGGGCGTCTAGAGTGGACTGGAGGGGCGTTTCTCTCAGATAACCCTCTTGAGCGGCTTTTTCTGGACATTCCCCACCCCTTTTTCCAAACAAAACCGCTTGCGTCAACAGGATGGAGAAAACCCTCCTGCCAGATGTGGCTCTGCCTACCGATCCCATGATGGATGAAACAGCTTGGATAGACCCCATTACAGCGGCCAGCTTCCGCCAGATTGACCAAGAGATCGGCCCCCACCCCTGGCAAGGGATCCCCTATGAGATCGTGCGCCGCGCCATCCACGCCACCGCTAACTTCGAGCTGCGGGATCGCTTTGTGTTCAGCCCCACGGCAGTTGAGGCGGGACTGGCGGCCCTGCGGCAACGACGGCCGCTGGTGGTGGATGTGCGGATGGTGGCCGCCGGGATCCAAGCTGGCCTCGCGGCGCAGGGGATCCCGCTCCATTGCGCTTTGGACTGGGCAGAAGAGCCTCTTGAAGCCGGGCAAACGCGCACGGCCCAGGGGATGGTCAAGGTAGCCCGGCGCTACCCGGAAGCGATCTTTGTCGTCGGCAACGCGCCCACGGCGCTGCTGGCGCTGGTGGAAGAGATGCGGGCCCAGCGGATCCGGCCCAGCCTGGTGATCGGGGTGCCAGTGGGCTTTGTGGCAGTGGAAGAGGCCAAACGGGCGCTAGCGCAAACGGATGTCCCCCAGATTCGGGTGGAGGGCCGCAAAGGCGGATCCCCGGTGGCCGCTGCCATCGTCAATGCCCTACTGCTGGCCGCCCGCCGGGATCCCATCCCCAACTGACTAGAATTGGAACGACATCTTCAGACCTTTCCCATGACCCCCGAACAAGAGGAGTGGCTGATCCGCAACCTTCAGCTTCAACAAGAACAGCTTCAAGAGATCCGAGCCGAACAGCAGAGAGCTGCCGAGCGGTTTGAGGCCCAGATGACGGAGATGCGGCAGGCCTTTGCCGCCCAAATTGCCGAGATCCGGGCCGAGCAGCAGCGGGCCGCCGAGCGTTTCTCCGCCGAGATCGCCGAGATCCGAACTGAGCAGCAGCGGGCTGCCGAGCGCTTTGAGGTCCAGATGGCCGCAATGCGAGCCGAGCGGCAGGCCATCGAAGCCCAGCTCCAGACCGAAATCCAGGAGATCCGGACGCTGATTCAGCACAACCAGGAGCGGATTCGCCAGAACGAAGAGCGGGGAGATGAGCTGGAGAGGGCCATCCAGGAATCCCGCCGCGATATGCAGGCCGGCTTTGCCGAGCTGAGGGAGGCGCAAGCCCTGATGATGGAGCAATTCCGGGAGCGGGATGGCCGCCTGATCGAGGCTCATCTGGGCTTTATTCGGGAAATGCGGGAGATGCAGCGGGAAGTGGCGGAGTTGCGCCTGGATTTTCTCAACCACATGCGCCAGTACCACCCGCCTGTCGAACGCTAGATGGCTACGACAACATCTGGCCGATCACCTCAGCTTGCGGTTATAGGGGTAGCAGCAGATGGCTCGGTGGCCTCCTGGGCGATTCCCCCCCTCTCCCAAGCGCAAACCTTGGCCGGGCCCTCCAGCTTGCTGCAGCACTTTGCTGACCATCCGGCCCGCCAGATCCGGCTTACTGGACCAGTGGAAAGTTGGATCCCGCTTTTGCAAAAGGAGCTGGCGCAGGGATCCCTGGTTTTGTTGGCCAGCGGGGATCCGCTGTTTTTTGGGATTGGGCGCCTGTTAACGCAGTACTTCCCGGCGGAGCAACTGGCCTTTTATCCCCAAGTCAGCTCAGTGCAGTTGGCCCTCAACCGCCTGCAGATCCCCTGGCAGGAGGCCACCATCCTCAGCCTGCACGGGCGGGGGGTGGAGCGGTTGCAAGACGCCCTTAGGCAGGGATCCCCTCTTATTGTGGCCCTGACCGATCCGGAGCACACCCCGGCGGCGGTGGCCCAGTTTATCGCCGACCTGCGGCTGCCGGTGCGCTACCAGGGCTGGGTGTGCAGCCAACTGGGATCCCCCCACGAGCAGATCCTGCCCCTGCAAGAAGGGGAGAAATCTGCCTTCCCCAGCCCCAACTTGGTGGTGTTGCGGCGCGTTGAGCCGGAACCGGATCCCCGCCGCTGGCCTTTGGTGGGGATCCCGGACGACCAGTTCCACACCTTTCCCGACCAGCCCGGCCTGATCACCAAGCAGCCCATCCGACTGCTCACGCTGGGGGCGCTGCAACTGCCGCGGCAGGGAGTGGTGTGGGATATCGGGGCCGGCACCGGTTCCGTAGCCGTGGAGATCGCCCGCCTCTCCCCCCAGCTCCAGGTCTATGCCATCGAGCGCAACGCCACAGGCATTTGTCTTATCCGGCGCAACCGCCAACGCTTCGATCTGGAAAACCTGCACGTGATCCCGGGGACAGCGCCCCGGGTGCTGGCCGACCTGCCGGATCCGGAGCGGGTGTTGCTGGGGGGAGGCGGCAAAGGGATCCGCGATCTGCTGCCGGCGGTGGCGGCCCGCCTGCGGCCTGAGGGGATCTTGGTGGCTAACTTCGCCACCCTGGAAACCTGCAGCGAAGCTCTGCAATGGCTGCGCTCGCGGGGCTGGCAGGTGCGGGTGGAACACATCCAGATCTCCCGTTCCACGGCCTTGGCCGAGGGCACCCGCTTTTCCCCGCTCAACCCCGTTTACCTGCTGCAAGGGATCCCTTCAAATTTGAGGTTGCAGTAACGGCCTCGTCGCCCTGCCCCCAGCTGGGGGCAATTTACCCCTCGTCCTCCTCATCGGTGGTGAAGCTCGGTCGGTACAGGTAGGAGGGGCGGTTGGTCTTCTTAATTTGATCCTTGATGGACTCCAGGTCGATGTAGCGATCCGCCAAGTTAATTAGCTGGTCGCTGGTCATCGAGCGCAGGCTAACTACCTCCACCCGCGCCCCTTGGTAGCTGACGGCATTGACTGCATAGGCCAGATCCCCATCGCCGCTCACCAGCACCGCCGTCTCGTACCAGCGCACCAGCGACAACATGTCCACAGCGATTTCCACATCTAGATTGGCCCGCTTGGAGCCATCGGGCAGTTGGGTCAGCTCTTTGGTAACCACACGGTAGCCGTTGCGGCGCATCCAGAGCAAAAACCCCTGCTGCTTTTCGTTGTTGCGATCGACGCCGGTGTAGAAAAAGGAGCGCAGGAGGGGAGAACGGCCGGTCAGCGTCTTCAGCAGGCGGGTGTAGTCGATCTCAATGCCCATCTGTAGGGCGGCATAGAAGAGGTTGGATCCGTCGATAAAGATGGCCACGCGCCCACGGTCGTCCTGGAAGGGATCCGGGGGCTGAAAGCCGGGCTCAGGATCAAGACGCAACATTCGGGCTTTCTTCTCCAAGTTTTGGCAAAGGGATAGAAAAAGATAAAGTATTAAAAGCTATAGGAACAAGGCGTCGGCAAAAAAGGCCCTGGCTGGAGAGATACGTCATTTACCCTAGCGCAGGAAGCTCCCTCCACCCGGAAGACTTCCAAAATCCTAAAGAAAAATACTCACCGGAGGACGCTTGCAGATGCCCGCCCAAGAGGGGCCGCCCCCTTACTGTTTTTCCACCCCCTTGCGCAGGGGGGTGTTGCGCAGCCGCTACCGGCGCTTCTTTGCCGAGGTGGAGCTGGAAAATGGGCAACCGGTAACCGCTCACTGCCCCAACACCGGGCCGATGACGGGGGTTTGCCAGGTGGGAGCGCCTGTGTACCTCTCCTATCACCCCGATCCCAAGCGCAAATTGGCCTACACCTGGGAGATGATCCAGGTGGAAGGGGTGTGGGTGGGGATCAACACCGGCCTGCCCAATCGCCTGGTGGAATGGGGGCTGGCACGAGGGTGGTTTCCCCAATTGGCGGAGTTCTCCCGCTGGCAACGGGAAGTGACTTGCGGCAGGAGCAAAATCGACTTCCTGCTGATGGGAGACTCTGGCTTGGCCTACCTAGAGGTTAAAAATACCACTTGGGCCGTGGGATCCCGCGCCCTGTTTCCCGATACGGTGACGACTCGCGGCCAAAAGCACCTGGAAGATCTCATCGAGATCCGCCGGCAAGGGCAGCGGGCTCTGCTGCTGTATTGGATCAACCGCGCCGATTGCACCGAGTTTGCCCCCGGCGAAGAACGGGATCCCCGCTATGCCCATCTGTTTCGCCAGGCGCTGCAGGCTGGGGTTGAGGTGCTGCCCTACCGGATCGCGGTCTCGCCACAGGGGATCCGTCCGCTGGGTTTGGCCAAAATAGTGGCCTGAGCGTCGTCTTGGAAACCTGCTGCCATGCAAGTGGCCACCTGGAACGTCAACTCCATTCGCACCCGGCTGCCCCAGGTTTTGGCTTGGCTGGACAAGCAGGGATCCCTGGATGTGCTCTGCTTGCAGGAGACCAAGGTGGTGGATGCGGACTTTCCCCGCGCGCCCTTTGAGGAGCGAGGCTTTTACGTAGAAGTGTACGGGCAGAAAGCCTACAACGGCGTTGCCCTCATCAGCCGGGAGGTGCCGGAAAAAGTAGAGCGTGGCTTTGGGGCCCTGCTGCCGGCAGCGGCGGAGCTGGACGAGCAAAAGCGGCTGATCGGCGGCCTCTACCGCGGCATCCGCATTCTCAACCTCTACGTGCCCAATGGCGAGGCGGTGGGATCCGACAAGTACGCTTACAAATTGCACTGGTTGGCCCGCCTGAAGGATTACCTCAACATCGCCCTGGGCCAGGGGCAGCCCATCCTCCTCTGCGGCGACTTCAACATCGCCCCCGAAGACCGGGATATTTACGATCCCCGCAAAGCCGGGGAAATCATGGCCTCGGAGCCGGAGCGGCAGGCCCTGCGGGAGATCCTGGCTTTGGGGTTTGAGGATGCCTTTCGCAAATTCACCCCGGATCCCGGACATTTTAGCTGGTGGGACTACCGCGGGGGTGGGTTCCAGAAGAACCGCGGCTGGCGCATCGATCACTTCTACCTTTCCCCTCTGCTCCAGGACAAAGCTACTGCCTGCTGGATCGACGTCGAACCGCGGCGGGCACAAAAGCCCAGCGACCATGCCCCTGTGGTTGTGGAGCTGGCAATCTGAAATCCCCAGGCTGCTCGCTTGCCAATCCTTAATTTCAAGACAACAGCGGCCACCTGCGTTAGGCTGATAAGTGTTAACGAATGTATCGGGCTATCGCGATGGCGCTCTTTGGTTTTGGCAAATTGGGCAAGAAACTGACCCTGCCCACCCCGGAGGAGGCTTTGCCGGGCCGCTCCGAGCCAATGGCGATCGTCAACCGGCACTACGTCAAGGGCACGCCGCTAAAGCCCCCCTTTCCGGAGGGCATGGAGCTGGCCCTGTTCGGCATGGGCTGCTTCTGGGGAGCGGAGCGCAGGTTTTGGCAGTTGCCTGGGGTGTTCACCACTGCAGTGGGCTATGCGGGCGGGTATACTCCCAACCCCACCTATGAAGAGGTCTGCACCGGCTTGACTGGCCACAACGAGGTGGTGCGGGTGGTTTACGATCCGGCTCAAATCAGCTACCTGCAGCTTTTGAAGGTGTTTTGGGAAAACCACGATCCCACCCAAGGGATGCGGCAGGGCAATGATGTGGGCACTCAGTATCGCTCCGGCATCTACGTCTATTCCCAGACCCAGCGGGAGCTGGCGGAAAAAACCCGCGACCTCTACCAGCAAGTCCTGAGCGCCCACGGCTACGGCCCCATCACCACTGAGATCCTGGAGGCTCCAGAGTTCTACTACGCCGAAGACTACCACCAGCAGTACCTCGCCAAAAACCCGCGCGGCTACTGCGGCCTGGGGGGAACTGGGGTACCGCTGCCGGAGCTCCTCACCCCCGACCTTTCTCCTTAGAGAGAGAGGGAACCTAAAAGATGCGACGGGAAGGGGATCCCCGCTCCAGCAGCTCCCTGGCCACCAGGGTCACCACTGCCAGCAAGGAGAGCACCACCGCTGCCGCATAGGCCGAGCCCGTGGCATAGCTGCGGTAGGCATCTTCCACAAACAAGGGAAGGGTCTGGGTACGGCCGATGATGTTGCCGGAGACCACGGCCACCGCCCCGAACTCCCCCATGGCGCGGGCATTGGTCAGGATGACGCCGTAGAGAAGGCCCCAGCGGATGTTGGGCAGGGTGATGCGCAAGAAGATCTGCCAGGAATTGGCCCCCAGCGTTTTGGCGGCCTCTTCCTCTTCGGTGCCGGCCTCTTCCAACACCGGCAGCACCTCCCGCACCACAAAGGGCAAAGTGATGAAAGCGGTGGCCAGCACAATGCCCGGAAAGGCAAAAATGACCCGCAGATTCCAGGATCCCAGCCAACCCTGACGGCCAAAGATCAGCACCAGCATCAGGCCGGCCACCACTGGCGAAATGGAAAAGGGCAGATCGATGAGGCTGAGCAGCAAGGCCCGCCCCGGAAAACGGCGGCGAGCCAGGGCCAAGGCGGCACAGAGGCCGAAAAGGGTATTGAGAGGCACGACAACCAAGGCAGTCAGCACCGTCAATCGGAGGGCACTGAGCAGCTCCCGCTCGGTCAGGTGCTGCAGAAAAGCTGGGATCCCTTCTCGAAACGCTTGGTAGAAGATGTTCACCACCGGGATCCCAAGCAGCAGGGCAATGTAGAGCCCGACAATGCCGATCAACAGGCCCGACAGCCAAGGGTTTGTCGATGGCTCCGGTTGGACCCCCGATATCCCGTCAGGTTTCATGGCGACTTCCCCAAGCTTGCAGAAGGTTAATCACCACCAGCGACAAGAAAGAGATCCCCAGCATCACTGTCCCGATTACCGTTGCCCCGGCATAGTCGTACTGTTCCAGCCGCTGGATCACCAGCATTGCCGCGATGAGATCCCGGAAGGGGATGCTGGAGGCGATGATAACGATGGAGCCATATTCGCCCACAGCGCGGGAAAACCCCAGGGCCACCCCGGTTAAAACAGCGGGCAAAATCTGGGGCAGCACCACCCGCCAGAAGGTCTGCCAGCGGGAGGCGCCCAAACTCCAGGCCGCTTCTTCCACCTCTTGTTCCAGCTCCTGCAGCACTGGCTGCACCGTCCGCACCACAAAGGGAAAAGAGATAAACAGCATCGCCACCCCCACCCCCAAGCGAGTGAAGGCAATGCGGATCCCCAAGGGGGCCAACAGGGATCCAATCCAGCCGTTGCTGCTGTAAACCGTCGCCAGGGTGAGGCCGGCAACAGCCGTGGGCAGGGCAAAGGGCAGATCGATCAACCCCTCGAGGAGCTTTTTGCCGGGAAAGGTGTAGCGCACCAACACCCAAGCCGTCAGGGTGCCCATTACACCATTCACTAAGGCCGCCAGCAGCGCAGTTACAAAAGTAACTTCATAGGCGGAGAGGGCCACCGGATCCGTCGCGATCCGCCAAAACTCCGCCCAGCCCACGCTGCTGGACTTAGCGATCAAGGCGGCCAGCGGCAGGGCCAACATCAGGAAGAGATAGCCCAAGCTCAGCCGCCACGGCCAAGACAGTTGAAACCCAGCTTGCTGCAACTTTCCTCAAGCTCCCAGCGACATCGGACTTCGTCCCGCCGTCGCCAGCGGGGTCATGGCAGTTTTCTTGTCGTTTTTTTTGAGGGGAAAGGCCTTGACCACCTTGGGACGGACATAGACCTGCTGCCCCACCTGCAGCGGCTGGCTGGCGTATTGATCCCGGCTCAGGTGGGCCCAGAGGGATCCGCCATCGCTCAAGACCAGCTCCGCCTGGATCTCCCGCCCCAGGTGGATGATCGCTTTTACCCACGCGGGGACGCCGCTGCTATTGGGGTTGACCTCGATCTGCACATCGTGGGGGCGCAAGAAAAGCTGGTGCGGGCCGGCCTGCGCTTCGGGAAGCTGGCAAGATAACAGGGAGCGGGGAGAGAGCTCGTTAACCGGGCCGATAAAGCTCATGACAAAGGGGGTGGCCGGGTGATCGTAGATCTCGGCAGGGGATCCCACCTGCTCGATCCGCCCCTGGTTCATGACCACGATCTGGTCGGCCACCTCCATGGCCTCCTCTTGGTCGTGGGTAACCAAGACGGTGGTGACGTGCACCTTGTCGTGCAGGCGCCGCAGCCACTGGCGCAGCTCCTTGCGCACCCTGGCATCCAGCGCCCCAAAAGGCTCGTCCAAAAGCAATACCTGCGGCTCCACCGCCAAGGCGCGGGCCAGGGCCACCCGCTGCCGCTGCCCCCCCGAAAGCTGCGAGGGATAGCGATCCCCAAACCCCGACAGTTGCACCAGCTCCAACAGCTCGTCCACCCGCGCCCGGATCTCGGCCCGCGAAGCTTTGCGGATCTCCAGGCCAAAGGCAATGTTCTGCCGCACCGTCATGTGCTTGAACAGGGCGTAGTGCTGGAAGACAAAGCCAACATTGCGCTCCTGGACGCTGGCGTGGGTGGCATCCCGACCGGTGAGGAAAATCCGCCCCGTGTCCGGCTTTTCTAGACCAGCAATGAGGCGCAAGAGGGTGGATTTGCCCGAACCCGACGGCCCCAACAGGGCGACCAGGGATCCCGTGGGAATGGTGAGATCCGTAGGGTGGAGGGCCTGAAACTGCCCAAAACGCTTCGATACCCCTGCGATGCTGATGCCCATAGGTTCTGCCTAGCTAAGGGTTGGCCGGACGGCGTTTCTGACGAAGGAGGGAGCCTCTAATCTACGGTAAACCTGTCAACAAACCGTTGATACAGCCCCCAGGATACCCCGAACGGGGAGAGGAAGACAAGGGATCGGTCTACAACTGGGCTTGGATGCGGTCAAACAAAGCCCCGTCGGCAAAGAAGCGGTTCTGGACAGCTTCCCAGCCGCCCAGGTCGGCGACAGTCACCAGATTTTTGATGGGAGGGTAGCGCCAGGCAAACTCTTGGGCCATCGTGGGCTCCACCGGCCGAAAACCCACCTCGGCAAAGGCCCGCTGCGCTTCTGGGGTAAACAGGTAGTCGACAAAGGCTTCGGCCACGGCGCGGGTGCCCTTGCGGTCCACGTTGGCGTCCACCACCGCCACCGCCTGATCGATGGAGATGTTGGGATCCGGCACCACGTAGGGCAAGGGCTGGCCGCGCAAGCCCGCCAGGATCACCTCATGTTCGTAGGTGAGCAGGGCATCCCCCTGCCCTTTTTGGAAAAAGACATCCGTAGCCTCCCGCGAGTCCCGCGGCAGGACGCGGACGTTTTTGTAGACCTGAGTAGTGAAGGCTAGGGCCTGCGGCTCAGGGACAGCGCTCCAGAGGGCCAAAAAGTTCCAGCGGGCGCCCCCGGAGGTTTTGGGGTTGGCAGTAACCACCTGCAAGCCAGGCCGAGCCAGATCCGTCCAGGAGCGGATATCGTGGGGGTTGCCCTCCCGCGTTACCATCACCACCACCGAACGGGTGACGATCCCTTGGTTG
>NZ_JANSHJ010000031.1:0-25892 GCF_047502615.1 Synechococcus sp. W60.3
CCCCCCCCCCCCCCCCCCCCCCCCCCCCCCCCCCCCCCCCCCCCCCCCCCCCCGACTCCCTCTGGGAGAGGGGCCGGGGGTGAGGGTCAGCCAGGAGGGATCCCCGTGAAAAAAATGGCATGGTCCCAGTGCTGGGTCGGTCTCCTCGGCGGGGTGGTCGGGATCGCGGCACTTCCTGTTTTTGCCCAACTGGAGCTGGATGCCCAACTGGGCCGATCCCAGGTTGTTGCCCCCAGCAAAGATTGCCCCGCCTGCGATCTGACGGGAGCCGAGCTGCCGGGAGTGGATTTGAGCGGCGCCAACCTGAAAGAAGCCATCCTCAGGCAGGCCAACCTGCAAGCTGCCGACCTCTCTCAGGCGATCCTCAACTTGGCCGATTTGCGCGGCGCCAACTTGCGCGGCTCGGATCAGGGCGGGGCCTTTCTGTGGGAAGCCGATCTCAGCCAGACCAACCTGCAGCAGACCAATCTCACCGGCGCCAACCTGCAGGTGGCCAACCTCAGCGGCGCCGACTTGCGCGGGGCCGTCCTCGTCGGTGCCGACCTCACAGGAGCCAACCTGCGCCAGGCCGATCTGCGCGGGGCCGACCTGCGCGGCGCTTTTTTGGAAGCAGCCGATCTGACAGGCGCCCTCTACAACGCCCAAACCCAACTGGATCCCACCCTGAACCCCGGCGCCCGCGGCATGGTCTTTGTGAAAAACTAGCTCCCCTGTCCCTGAGGGAGAGGGGCTGGGGGTGAGGGCTAGCTCCCTCTTTTGGGCAGATTAAGCTTAGCCCTCTCATAGGCCGGGATCCCCTGCCATGAGTTCCCCTGTCCGGGTTCTGATTGCCGACGACCATCCCCTGTTTCGGCTGGGGCTAAAGTTTGCCCTGCAAGCGCAAGGATTTGAGGTGGTGGCCGAAGCCGAGACGGGATCCCAGGCCGTTGAGTACTGCCGCCGTTGCCCCGTCGAGGTGGCCCTTTTGGATGTGCGCATGCCGGATGGAGACGGGATCCTGGCCTGCCAGCAGATTGTCGAGCTGGGCCTGCCGGTGGTGGTGGTGATGATGACTACTTTTCAAGAGCCGGCTTTGATCGAGTCAGCGCGGCGGGCTGGGGCCAAAGGCTACCTCTCCAAAGAAACCGACCCAGCGGAGCTGGCCCGCGTCATTCGCCAGATCTTGGCCAACCCCGACCGAGACTGGCTGCCCGCCCCCAAAGAACTGCCCAAGCTCACCCCCCGCGAGCTGTGTGTGCTGCAACTGATGAAGGAGGGCCTGGCCAACAAGCAGATTGCCCGCCGCCTCGGCCTCAGCATCGAAACCGTGAAAGAATACGCCAGCGCCGCCTACCGCAAGCTGGACGCCAATGACCGCGTCACCGCCCTGCTCAAGGCGCAACAACTGGGGATTTTGTAAAAGGATTCTGAGAATTTCTTAAAAATCTTGAACTTGAAAAGGGCAAGCCAGCACCTCCCCCCAGAGGTGGGGATGTTTGAAACTTCGGATCCCTTGCATACTGTTGCTATCCTGGCGTTCCCCCAGAGGCTACTTCTTTTTCCCCGTTATCCGAGATACGGCCATGTCTGCTCCTTCCCCGCTGTTGCTCAAACTTGCCCTGCGCCTGCTCAGCTCTCTGAAGATCCCGGTGGATCGGGGCAGGATCCGCGAGCGCGGCTTTGTGCTGCCGGTCGCCATCTTAATTGTGCTGGTGTTGAGCTTGGTCACGGTGGGCCTGCTGACCCGCTCCACCCAGCGCACCATCCAAACCCAGGTGGAACGGGCGGAGCAGACGGTTAGCCGGCAACTGAACGCCGCCATCGACCGGGCACGGGCCAAGATCGACTACCTGATACGCGATCCCCGCCTGCCCGCAAGCAACCCCACCGATGCCCAATTGGTTGAGGCTTTGATTAACGATGGGGCGGGAGAGCTGATCCCGCGGGATGAGAACGATCCCTACATCCTCCCCGATGAAACCCAGTTCGTAATTACAACCAACATCGAGGTAGAGGATCCCAACAACCCCGGGCAAACCCTGCCCGTGCCGGTGCGGGCGCCGGCCTGGTGGTTTTTGGTTGATACTGACAACAACGGCGTCAACGACTCCGTAACCGCTTACACCATCCTGCACACTCGCCGGGCTGCCGGTGCCGGCTTTGAGGATAGGCTAACGGATACGGAGCGGGCGCGGCGGCTGCTAATCCGCAGTGGGCCACTGCAGGGTTCGGCCTTGGCGGGGTGTACCGATTCTCCGGCTGAACAGACGGTCAACCCCAACGTGGGAGATTGGTTCCAGGTGGGCACGGCGCTCTACAAACCTTTCCAGATCTTTGCCGTCACTCTGCCAATTCAAGGCGCCGACTCCACCACCCGCGCCATCTCGGCCTTGCAGTTCCAGCAGGATCGGAAGCGGGATCTGCTCAACAAGTGGGGGATCTTTAGCCGCGGCGATGTAGAGTTCTTCTTCACCCCCGGCTACAACTGGAACGGCGCCATCTACGCTGGGGGCAGCCTCTTTTTCCGGTATGGCTCCAACAACTTGTTCCGGGCTTTCACCATCAGCTCGGAGCAATCCTGCTTCTACATGCCCCCTGACAACTCTGAGATTACTGCCTTTGGAGAGCTGGTGGCAGGGGCCATTGGCTACGCCGGCCAGCAGGTGAGCGACTCTCTCAGTTTCGATGCCCACCCTGGCGTGGCGGATGTGCCGCCCAACGAGCCGCCTCCTAAGCTAAACAACCTGAACTCTGACTCGGTGCAAAACGGGGTAGAGCCGGAAAGTGTGGCCCTGGATCCGCTGGAGCTGCACCTTTTTGGCCGCATCCGCCCCCGAGGGAATTACCAGCAAGACGCAGCGGGATGGGCGGCTTCTCCTCTCAACGCCAAGAACCCTCGCAGCCCTGGGCGGATCAAGGCCGGTGGTTTTCAGGCTGGTGCCGACCAGGTCTGCCCTCCCTATGTAGACGATGTCTATCGGGCTGACAACCGCTTTGGCCCCAAAGCCAGCTACGACCGTCCGCCTGTAACTCCTGACCCGCAGAGGGGCTGCGACGTGGACACCTTTGCTCAGAGGTTTGGTGTCGGTGCCGGTAGCCCGATTCCTGCTAATGCCAGGAACAACCAGAATGAGTCTTTGACCGAGGACAACCCACCCCCAGGCGCCCTTTCCGAGGTGGGCTTGGATGGCTACTGGGAGCGGCGGGCCCGTGTGGAAGGTCTGCGGGTGATCGTGGGCCAGCGGCTGGAACTAACCCGCACCGATTCTTTGCCTTTGCCTTTGGTGCCGCCCGGGGATCCCGACGATCCCACCAAGCTGCAGGCCATTTTCATCAGCAACGAGGCGCGGCAACGGCTAACGCTACGGGATAACCCAGCGGCAGTGCAGGCCACGGCCGTTTACCACTACAGCCATGAGCAGGGGCGCTTCCCCATTGCTTGCCTGGCCACGGTAGCCCACCCCGGCACTCCCTGGAGCTTGCAGCGGGCTTCTACGTTTCCCGCGGGTGACCAGAGCAACCAACTGGGTATCAACTTCTTCACCGGGCAGGGCACCAATGTCTGGGAATATGACCCAACCCCGATGCAGGCTCGGCTAGCTCCGGGCACCCCCTTGTGGACGGCCCTCACCAACCTGGCCAATTTTGCTGGCGATCCCGACGGGGCCTATCCACCTAGGCAAGAGCCGGGCCGCATTCATCCGGATCCGTTTATTACGGCTTTTGGCAACTTCTCCGAGCTGCGGCGGGTTATTGATATCGTCAACCGAGGCACCTCTGTTGACCAACTGAGCCTGGCCGACCAAACCACCCTGCAAACGGCAGGCTGCATGTTGGGCATGCTGGCCGACAACATCCTGCGCATTCGGGATGCCGCCAATGATGCCAGCAAGCCTGATCCCACAGCTCAAATCCTTTTGAACGACATCCAAGCCAGCCGAGCTGGGAACCGAGAAGCGGCCAACCGCTTCTATCTGCTGCTACGCTACATCTTCCCCCGCGAGACCTTTTACTACAGTGAGCTCCCCAACCCCAACGATCCCCCCAATGATCTCATTGAGGATGAGCGGAGGCGGGCCTACCCCTTCTTACGGGAGTTACCGTTCTTAGGATCACAGCAAAGAGGATCAGTAACCTACCGAACCCTTTGCGATCCCTCAACGTGCGACCTGGACAACCTAGGAGATCTGGAACTGATAAGGCTGAGGCCCCAGCCTAAGATCAACGCCTGGACCTTGCCCTATGCTCGTTTAGAGGAATGCCCCAGAAGCCCAGTACTTGGCAACCACCCCAACAGCAACCGATTTGAGTTAATTCGGATTGGCGACCAGTGCTACCGCGTGCCCTTTAAGGATTCCGTCTTTTACGATGGCCGCGAGGCGATGGCGGTGCGGGCCCTCAACATCGACCTGGCCCTGCTGACCAACAACGTCAACGGACAGGCCAACGGGTTGATCAACGGGGACACTTGGCTGCCTGCCGGTGTGCAAGAAGGCCGCGAGGGTGGCATTTTCTACGCCTTCCGGGAAGATGCCGTACGGGAGGATGCCATTGCCCGCCCACCCTTGGGCACTTTTGATAGCTACCTAACCAGCTGGCGCAACAGAAATGCCCGCGGTGACTTGGGCAGCGCCGGCATCATGAACGCCGGTCAGCCAGGTCGCGGCACGGCCAATGGCCAAACGGTCTGGGATCCCCCTGTTTCCGATGCCGGACTTAGTCCCAAGCCGGTGGACTACTACGCGGATCCGGATCGGCGGCCCTACGGCTTCCGGCTGCGCAACGGGGCAGTGTTGGCCCGCAGTGTGTTTAACCCCAGTGACAACATCAGGCCTACTGAAGCTCTCTTTGGCTTGTCCTTCATTTCCGATAACCCTGTCTACATCCAAGGGGACTTCAACCTGCATCAGACAAGGGACGGGAGACGGCTAGAGGAGTTCACCACCCTCCTTGAGTTCGACCCGCAAACTGGCCTCTACAGCAACTTCTACGGGCGGCGGCGGGCCAATGAAGACCGGCGCTTTGCTCGGGTGGTAGACCCAAACAATAGCCGGCAGCCTGCCGATCTCTGGCGGCCCAGCGAGGTCTTGGGCGACTCGGTGAACATTCTCTCTGCCGACTTCTGCGATGGCAGCATCGACGACGGCTTTGTCCAGGATGGCACCCTCAATGGCGGCGGCGTTAACTACAACCCCAGGCAGGACTACAACGGTGGGCGGGCATCAGCCCCTCGGCGGTGGGATTACTACGGCTGTCTCAGGGATGAGAACGGCAGGGATAACCTGGGATTCAACACCTCCTTCCTCAACCAGGCCCTGGTAATCCGCGGCAACAACTGGCCGGCTCCGAGCCCCAGTAGGTCTGGTGCAGGTGTCCTCCGGTTCGACAACACCGACCGAGCCCAGAAGTTGGTTGACGAGTTCGGGGGCAACGTGCGGCGGCCAGGCTGGCCAGAGGTGTTTGCCCGCGACACCATCTTTGCTCGCCGAGGTAGCACCGATAAAAACTCCAATGAAGCCGACTGGACAGCAGGCGGTGGCGTGCCGGAGGTGCGGCTTCTGCGGGCACCCGACAGGGGCTCAACCGATCTCAGGAATCCAGGCTATGCCGACTTTGGAGTGCGCATCTCGGCTCTAGGCAACCCGGTGTTGGATACCTCCCGCTGGCTGCTGATAGCTCCTCTCCAGCCTTGTCCCCTCCCTCCAGGAGGCGGCCTGTTGGCCGAGTACTACAACGGCTGGCTGACTAGCCCGCAGAACCGGTACGACCGCGAAACAGGGTTTGCAAACACCGGCGTTGAAGTCTCTGAGCTTCTGAGGGCTCCAGATGCTAACTTGCCCTACCTGCGGGCGGTGCGCTGGCCGGATCCAATCTACCCTGCTCAAGATTGGCAGATTGGCTCCTTCATGAAAGAAGAGGATCAAGGAGGGCCAACCTGCAACACCTCAGGTGGCTGGGGCAGCTCAGCCGGCTCGCGATGGGCCTGTATTCGCGATGCTTTAAAAACCGATGGTTCCGGTATTTCCGGCTGGGATCCCCCTGGAAATCCACCTGGAAAAGGCTTTGCCTTCTGGAAAGACGGTGGCCATCCCGATCTCCCGCCTTGGGGTGGGTTCTACTACCTGTTTGCCAACCAGAAATATATAAACACCAACTCACCCTTCCTCTGGCCCTTTGGCTGGGACGACTGGCCTTTGTGGAATACTCGACCCACTCAACACAACTTTCCCAAGGCTGACTTTTTGTGGATGCCAAGATGCAGTGAGCCGGATATGAATCGGCCTCAACCCGCTGATGATCAAGACATAGACAGGGGCAACATAGGCTTCTGGCGCTCCTGCTGGCGGCGTAGAGGAGGATCATGGGGAAGTGGCAACAGCTGGGGCAACGACCTTTTCGTGGTGCGCTGGGTCGGGGAGCTGTATCCCCGTTGGCCTGGGGTTGCCACCTACAACCTCAACACCGACGATGGAGGCCGGATCATCATCCGCAGGAACCCTGCCTATAGGCTTGGAGAAGGCGAGCCAACACCCTTCTTTCAAGGTTTTTACCTCAACGCAGGCGACACCTTTCTGGACACGACACGAGACGAAAACCCAGAAAACGATGCTGTTGGCGTCGAGGCGTGGCGGGATAGCGACAACAACCAGGTGAGCTTCCGGCTGGAGCTGCAATGTGCAGACCCTGATCGGCCTTCTCCCTACCTAGTGGAGATCCAAGCTTACGAGAACGAGGGCAATGCTTTTGTCCGCCTTACAACCCAGGGAGATGGGCATCCTCTGGAAAACTACGACCTGCGCTACCTCAAGCCCTTGCAGCCAGTCAACAAGCCATGCCAGCCGGATCCTCAGAAGGCTCTTGAGTCTAACCAGGCGTATTGCCAGACCTGCGAGCCCATCTGGGATCCCCCCTGCCCGACCGATATCTGTCAGCCTGTAACCATTACCCAAACAGCAACGTTGCCTGCTGGCTGCCCAGGCGATCCACCACCACGTCGACAGGTTACCTGCCAGCCTCCGGGGGCTACTTGCACCTCTACAGCCTGGACTCCTGCGTGCACGGCGGCCAACGGCGGCCAGACAATAACTCAGAGCCGCACGGTGACCTGCACCTCAAGCTGCGGAACCACCACTACTACAGAAACCCAAACGGTTACTTGCCCGCAGATTTGCAACTACCGCTGGGACCCTTGGACGCCGGCCAGTTGCAATGAGGTCATCGACCAAATCGCCTGTGGCGCAGTCAAAACGTTTGACCAAAGCCGGACAGGCTACCTCATTGCCAACACTAGCAGCCCAGGCTGCCCAGCCACCAAAACGGAGACGAGACTTTCAGGCTTAAGATGTCAACGCAATTGCGGGCCGGCAACTTTTGCCCCAGAAGCTCCCCCCAAGAGCCCTCTGGGCGAGTGGCTAGCCGTTAAGCCCAACACGGTGGAGCTGCGCCCTGTTCAGGAAGTGCAGGCGGATCCGGAGCTCGAGACAGTCAGCGTGCACAGTGTGGCCAAGGCTTCTACTGAAGGTGTAACCATCGCCCTGGAGCCGCAGCTCTCGCCAGTGCTAGAGGTGAAGGCGGGGGTGCCCAAGCCGCCCAAGTGGCCCAACCCTGCCGAGGCTCTGCAGGCGGCCTTCAATTGGATATTTGGTGAGCCGGCTCATGCTGCCCGTCGGGGTTTGGTAAGGGGTGGTGTTCTCTCTGAGTCCATTTCTCAGCCCAACCGCGAGCCCGGCATCCGCCCGGCTATCATAGAGCCCCGCCTAGAAGGCTCGTTTGAGACGGGAAGCCCGGAGTGGGCCCGACAGCTAAGGCGCAAACTCCTTAGCGAGGATTTAAGGCGCAAAGGTCTTATTAGCAACAATGAAGACGTAGTCTGCCCCTCTGAGGATCAAGGTCCAGATACTGACGGCGGCTTCTGGGTGCCGGGCGTGTTCCGCCCCAACTTCAACGACCGCTTCCGCTACGAGGCCTACACCGCCGCTAGCCGCCCCAGCACGTTGCGTATCAAGGACTGGGATGAAGATGGCAAATGGTATGAAGATGGCAAAGTCGACTTCTGGGACAAGAACCGCAATCGTGTTCGCGATTCCGACGAGCCTTTGGATGTCGTGGATCGGGATCCGCTGTTTGGGCAGGACTTAGATCCTGGAAGGCAAGGACTAGAAATCCAGCCCCAAATGGTGTTGAACCCCTACGCTTGGGTAAACGAAGGTGACACTCAGAACTACTCCCCAAGCTCCAGCTATCGCAATGGTTACTACATCGATACCCAAGGAAACGAAGACGTCCGCAACGGCCTGTGCTTCTACGTCAGGCTAAATGAAAGCACCAATAGGGTTCAGGTTCAGATCGATCGCAACGGCCCCACAATGAGGGACGGTGACTTTAGCACTGATACCGCCGCCTTTGCTTGGGTGGATGTGGAGCCGTTCACCCTGGACCTGAACAAGAATCCCACTGGCTTTGCCGGCGAAAACCCAGTGCTGGGGGTAATCCTGGATGAGGTGACCCGTCGGCCCATTCCCATTCCCCGCTTCCAAGGGCTGGCTTCAACCGATGTGAACCAGCGCCGCCGCAACGACACTGGCGAAAACAACCATCAACTGCAGCCAGCTAGGGAAACGCGGGTGAACGCCATTGCCATTAGCGGCACCTTGCCCTCGCGGCTAGACCAAACTGCCGGCGGCATGCACAACTTCCTGCGGCTCAACGAGCTGTGGAGAAATACCAACCTCTTCTTCAGCGGCTCGATGATCCAGCTTAACTACAGCACCTACGCCACCGGCCCCTTCCTACAGCACAGCTTCGAGCCGCCCAGCCTAGTGTCAGATCGAACCTTCGTGCGCGGTTACGACTACTACTACCCACCCAACCGCCGCTTCGGCTATGACGTGGGCTTGCAAATTGCCCGCCGCCCCGGCCCTGTGTCGTCCCGCTTCCAATTCCCCTCCAACACGCGCACCGAGTTCTTGCGGGAGCTAGATCCACAAGATCCGTACGTGCGGCGGCTGCGCTGCGCACTCCAGAATCAGCCGGGTGTGCAGTTGGATCCGTCTGCCCAGATTGGTGGCTGCGAGGAGTTTAACTGATATTGACCTGGCCGGTCAGGGGCAGATTTAGGGTAGGGGCAGAAGAGGGAGGGATCCATGAACAAGTGGCGGCTTTGGCGGCAACAAGAAACAGGGGGCTTTACCCTCATTGAGGTCTTGGCGTCGGTGGTCATTGTGGCTTTGGCTATGGCCGCTCTTGCTCCTGCTCTCACCCTGATCGCCTACCGGCGCGCCATGAGCGAGCGGGTGGAGCTGGCCAACCGCCTAGCCCAGGAAGAGGTAGACCGCATCCGCACTCTGGTGGATATCGAGCTGGCTGCCAACCCTCGCGCTTTTCAGGATCCGGCTCAACTGGCCCGTCTGCCCAAGGTGGGAGCCAACCCGCTGGCAAATACCCCACCTCCCACCAACATGGACACAGAGGGGAACAACTATTCCATTCGCGTGGCTCGGGTTCAAGTGCCGGGGCGTAACCCCGAAGAATACGTCATCCAAACCTTCCGCGACGCAGGGGCACCTTGCATCGACCGCCGTGAACGCAGGGTCATTCAGGGAGTGCCCTGCAGCTTTCACATGGGTGTGAGGGTTTACCACCGCTTTTCTTTTGATCCAAACACTCGCCGAGCGCTGCCTGGCTTGAGGGCGGAGGTGGTTTCGGCTAACCAGAACTTGGCCAATGCCAATGTCTGGCTCTTTCCACTAGCCACCTCCTTGGTAGAAGTTAACCCTGCTGCCAACTTGGGAGATGTTTGCCGCGCCGTTTTGGCCGATGTTCAAGCCAGAGGTGGAACACCGACCAACAACTGCAATGCCTTCCCGCTGCCCAGCCCAAGCCCTACCTCGCTTTGAAGCGACGGGTAAGCTCCTCCTGCAGGCTCACAAAAAGGTGGTGTTTTCCTATGTTCAAGGTTTTTCGCCACAGGGTTTACCAGAGTGCGGGGTTTACCCTCATCGAGCTTTTGGTCTCGCTGGTGGTAGCCTCGATCTTTCTGCTGGCCACGGGCATGATCGTCATTGAAACCATGCGGGTGGATCGGGAAGAGACGGGGCGCACTCAGGTGCAGGCGGAGCTGACCCAGGCCATGCAGTATATCCAGCAGGATCTGGCAGAGGCGCTTTACATCTACAACGATGCGGAACAGCCCAACGGAGACGGAACGCCAGATCTCATCCAAAGGCTTTACACCCCCGGCTGGATCCGCCAACCCGCGGGCGCTATCCCGGTTGTCGCCTTTTGGAAGCTGGAGCCGATCCCGCAGGGATGCTACGAGGGCAACCCCACCTTGCAACAGATTCGCGAAGGCCGTGCTAGATTGCCCAACCAACCACCTGATGGGTTCCCGCGCGACCAGAACGGCAGAAATGCGGATTGGGAAACGCTGCTCAGCCGCCGCGGCATCTACACCTTGGTGGTGTATTACCTGCGCCGCAACTACAACAACGCCGGCAACTTGGCGGATGGTTCGACAACCCCTTGGGAAGGCAACGCGCGGATCGAGCGTTTTGAGCTGAGACCTTTTGCAAGGCAGGGGAACAACGACTGCGCCGGGCGCAGCCCGTTCTTTGTCGAAGATCCCGATCCTTTCCGAGATGGTTTTCTCGCTTGGCCTTCCGAGCAGGCCCGAGCACGCCAGATCCCGATTGCCGGCAGGACAGATGGCCCCCGCCTGACAACTCTGGTCTCCAACATCTTCAGCAGCCGGGAGGGAAGTCCGCAGGTGGCGCCCGCTTGCCCGCAGGGCTATGCCTTTGGCGGGGGCAAGCCCGATGGCGTCACCTTCTCGGGGTTGGGAAATAATCAAAACGACGTGGGCTTCTACGTCTGCGTGCGGCAAAGCCCCGGTGCCGACCGACCGCAGGATGTGATCATCAACATCACGGCAACCGCCATGGAGCGGGCCAACCCCGGCCTCTTCCGCCGCTACATCCAGGATGCCACCAGCGTCGATATCTCAGAGGTGTCGCGCTACCTGCTGCCGCTGCAAACTCGGGTCTTCGCCCGCGGCGTTATCAACCGTCAACTCTCCTAGGGGGAATGTCCAGTATGTTGGCCTTGGAGAAAAAAACAATTGGCCGAGCTCAGCCGCTTCGATCCCTGGGCTTTACGCTGGTAGAAGTCCTGGCGGTGGTGGTTATTATCGGCATTCTGGCCGTGCTGGCCGTCCCCTCCGGGATCAACATCTGGGCGCGCATCCAACTGGAGGACGCGCAAAACAAGGTGGAGCGAGCCCTGCGCACCGCCCGCACCAACGCCAGAGCCTCTCTCCAGGGCCGCGCTTGGGTGGTGGGGGTGGACAATTCAGAGCCAAACGTACCGACTCTGGTTATCCAGGATGAGGAGGGCCTCTGCGATGAACCTACCCCCTGTCAGCGGCTACGCCTGAACAATTTTGTAACTGTGGCTAACACCTTCAATGACGGAAGGGCGGTTTTTGAATCCGATGGCCGCGCCCGTCAACTGGGTCGCTTTGTAGTTAGCAGCACCTACTCCCAGGGCGAAAACCGCTGCGTGGTGGTGAGCACCTTGATAGGCACTATCCGCAAGGACAACAATCCGGAGTGTGGCAATGTAACCAGCGAGCCAGAGGAAAATGTAACCAGCGAGCCAGAGGAAGGATAGCTGGGGTAGGATGGTCAGGCCGTGGCTGAAAGGTTGCCAGGCTCCTGTCCTAAGCTGCCGTAGGTCATTGGCTATGCTTACCTCTTCCCCAACTCTTGAAGCTCCACAAAAAGCCTTCCCCTGGCAATCTCGTCAGCCGGCTCTGCTGGTGCTGGCCGATGGCACTTCCTTTGCCGGTTGGTCTTTTGGGGCGCCGGGCACGGCGGTGGGCGAGGTGGTGTTCAACACGGGCATGACCGGCTACCAGGAGGTGATTACCGATCCAAGCTATCGGGGGCAGTTGATCACGTTCACCTGCCCGGAGTTGGGGAACACCGGGATCAACGAGCTGGATCAGGAGTCGGCCCGGCCCCAGGCCGCCGGGATCATCGCCCGCAACGTGTCGCGCCTGGCCAGCTCCTGGCGGGCCACAGGAACCCTGCCTGAATATCTAAAAGGGCACGGGATCCCGGGCATTGCTGGGGTGGACACGCGGGCCCTGACGCGGCGGCTGCGCTCCCAGGGGGTGATGAATGGGGCCATCTCGACGGAGATCCTGGATCCGCAGGCGTTGCTGGAGCGGGTGCGCCAGGCCCCTTCCATGCAGGGGCTGAGCCTGGTGGCAGAGGTAACAACCCCTAAGCCCTACGAGTGGCTGGAGCCCACCCCTGCCGACTGGGACTATGGCCGCAGCCAAGGGATCCCGATTCCGGATCCCCCCCTGCGGGTGGTGGCGCTGGATTTTGGCATCAAGCGCAACATCTTGCGCCGCCTGGCCCGCTACGGCTGCCGGGTGATGGTGTTGCCGGCCCACGCCAGCCCCGAGGAGATTTTGAGTTACAACCCCGACGGGATCCTCCTCTCCAACGGGCCGGGGGATCCGGCGGCAGAGACGACGGCCATCCGCACCACCCAGGCGCTGCTGCAGAGCGGGAAGCCGATGTTCGGCATCTGCCTAGGCCACCAGATCCTCAGCCTGGCCCTGGGCGGATCCACCTACAAGCTCAAGTTTGGCCACCGCGGCCTCAACCACCCTTGCGGGTTGGAGAAGCAAGTGGAGATCACCAGCCAGAACCACGGATTTGCGGTGGATGCCGCTTCGATCCCCGCCGATGAGGTCACGATCAGCTACCTCAACTTGAATGACCACACCGTAGCCGGGATCCGCCACCGCCAGTTGCCCCTCTTTTCGGTGCAGTACCACCCGGAAGCCAGCCCCGGCCCCCACGATGCCGACCACCTCTTTCGGGAGTTTGTCGAGCTGATGCTGCAAAACCGCTCGCGTTAGCCGCCCCTCACCCCCAGCCCCTCTCCCTGAGGGATTCCCTCACCCCCAACCCCTCTCCCAAAGGGAGAGGGGAGCAGAGGCGTAGGGCGAGGGCGGCACGGGCTTCTTCTCGGTCGTCGAAGTGGATTTTCTCCCTGCCCAGGATCTGGTAGTCCTCGTGGCCTTTGCCGGCAATCACCACCGTATCGCCCGGCTGGGCCTCTAGGATGGCCAGGCGGATGGCTTGGCGCCGATCCACCTCCACCGCCCAGGGGGATCCAGGGATCCCGGCCAGGATATCCTGCAAGATCTGCTGTGGATCCTCGGTGCGGGGGTTATCCGAGGTCACCACCACCCGGTCGGCCCAGGTGGCGGCAATGCGGCCCATCTGTGGGCGTTTGCCCCGATCCCGATCCCCGCCACAGCCAAAGACGCAGATCAGCCGGCCTTGCACTTGCGGGCGCAGGGCCTTGAGCAAGTTCTCCAGCCCATCGGGGGTGTGGGCATAGTCCACGATTACCGTGATGTCCTGCCCCGGCAAGGTTACCCGCTCCATCCGCCCCGGCACCCCGGGAAAATGGGGCAGGGCCGCCTGGATGAGCTCAAGGGGGATCCCCAGGTGCAGCGCCACCCCCACCGCCGCCAGCAGGTTGGCCAGGTTGAAGGATCCCACCAGGGGCGCTGCCACGGCCAAGGTGCCCAGAGGGGTGTGCAGGGTGGCCTGCAGGCCGTTGGGGTGAACTTGAACGTCGCCGGGCCAGAGGGCAGGGATCCCTTCCAGGGGCTGCAGGGAATAGGCCCAGGGCTCCAGAGAGGCTGGGATGGTCTCAAGCAGCCGCCGTCCCCCCTCGTCGTCGGCGTTGACCACCGCCCGCCCCTGCAAGTACTCCGGCTGGAAGAGGGTGGCCTTGGCCTGCCAGTAGTTTTCCATGCTGCCGTGGAAATCCAGGTGATCCTGGGTGAGGTTGGTCCAGACGGCAGCGGCAAAGCTACACCCCCAGGCCCGATCCTGGGCCAAGGCATGGGAGCTGACCTCCATCACCGCCACCTCCGCCCCGGCTTCTTTGGCTTGTCTCAGGCTGCGCTGCAGCTCCAGCGGAAACAGGGTGGTGTGGGGGGCTACTTCACAGTGCCCAGGCCAGCGGTTGTAGAGGGTGCCCAGCAAAGCAGTGGGGCGACCGGCGGCCTGCAGCAGATGCTCGATGAGATGGGTGGTGGTGGTCTTGCCGTTGGTGCCGGTTACCCCCACTAGGGTCAGTTGGCGAGCTGGAAAACCGTAGAAGGCTGCCGCCACCTGGGCCACGGCTTTGTTGAGGCCGACGCGAGGCAAAACCAGAAGGGGCTGACTCCCCCACTCAGCCTCTCCGCTAACTTTCTCCCAAGCCTCCTGGGAAAGAAGGGCCGCTACCGCTCCCCTAGTGAGCGCTTCCCGGACAAACTCGCCGCCATCGACGCGGGATCCCAGCATCCCCAAAAACAGATCCCCCGCCTGCACCTGGCGGGAATCGGCGCAGAGGCCTTTTACCCACACCCCCTCTAGGGATCCCTGAACCACCTGGGGTTGGATCCCGGCTTGGTTGAGCAATTGGCCTAGAGAAGGCTCCGCACCGCTAACGCCAACGATCCCGGCAGTCTCCATGTCACCTCTCACCCCAATGCTTTGCCGCCTACGGTATCCGCTCAGCCGGCTTCCTGGCCATAGATCCGCCAGATCTCTCCCCGAGAAAACCTAGGCCAGGGCCTCTTCCAGCTTCTGCTTGGCCCAGAGACGGGCGTAGAGCCCCTGGGGATCTGCCAGCAACTGGGCATGGGATCCCTGCTGCACGATGCGGCCCTTGTCCATGACCCAGATCTGATCCGCCTCCACCGCCGCCGTGAGGCGATGGGTAATGAAGATCGCCGTTTTCTGGGCCCTGGCCTGGCGCAGGTGGCGGAGAATGGCCTGGGCCGTCTGGTTGTCCACGCTGGAGAGACAGTCATCCAGGATCAAAATCGGCGCATCCACCAGCAGAGCCCGCGCCAGGGCCACCCGCTGCCGCTGGCCGCCAGAAAGGGTGATGCCCCGCTCCCCCACCAGCGTGTCGTAGCCCTTGGGAAAGGTGAGGATCTCGGCGTGGATGTGGGCGGCCTTGGCGGCCCATTCCACCTCCCAGTCTTCAGCGTCCGGCTTGCCGTAGCGGATGTTGTCCCGAACCGTGGCGCTGAACAGGAAGCTCTCCTGGGGCACATAGGCGATGGCCCGGCGCAGGGATCTCAGTTGGATCTGGGTGATGTCCTGTCCGTCCAAAAACAGTTGCCCCGGCTGGATCTCCAGCAGGCGGGGCAGGGCATTGGCCAGGGTGGATTTGCCCGCCCCAATCGGCCCCACCACCGCCACCAATTGGCCCGGCTCGACGCAAAAGTGCAGATCCTGCAGCGCCGGCGTTGCGGATCCTGTGTCGGCATAGGCAAAAGTCAGGCCCCTGGCCTCGATACGCCCCTGCACCTGTTCCAGAGGTAGGGGTAGAGCCTGGGGAGCATCGCGGATGGTGGGCTCTACCCGCAGCAGGGCGTCGATCCGCTCCAGGCTGACCTGGCCCCGCTGGTAGGCAGTGATGGTAAAGCCCAGCAGAGTGGTGGGAAACACCAGCCGTTCCACGTAGAGGGTGAGGGCAGAAAAATCCCCAATCGTCAGCGTCCCGGCGGCAATCTGGGGTCCGCCCACCGCCAGCAGCAGCAGCAGGCTCAGGCTGACCAAGGCCACCAGGGAAGGAAAAAGCAGGTTGCGGGTGAGGGCCAGGCGCAAATTGGCCTGCAGCAGCCGCTCGTTGCGGCGGCGAAACTCCCTCTGCTCGTGCTCTTCCTGGGCATACACCTTGATCGAGGTGATGCCGTTTATGTCCTCCTGGATGAGATCGCTGAGATCCGCCAGCTCCTGCTGCACCTGAAGCTGCTCCTGCTGCAGACGGGAGCTGCTCAACTTCACCAGCACCAGCATCACCGGAAACACCGATAGGGCCAGGGCGCTCAGACGCGGCTCAATGCCAAACATGGCCGGCAAGGTGGTGCCGTAGGCAAAGATTGTGTTGGTCGAGTTGAGCAGGGCAAAGCCCAACAGGCGGCGGACATTTTCCACATCGCTGGTGATGCGGGTGAGGATATCCCCAACCGTCTGCTGGGCAAAGTAGGAAGGCTGCAGCGTCAGCAAATGCTCGAAGATCGCCTGCTTGAGGCGGAACTCCACCTGCCGCCCCACGCCAAACATCCACACCCGCGAGGCAATGCGAATGCCCATCATCAGGCTGGAGACGATCAACACCGTCAGGGCGTAAAGTGCAATGCGCTGCGGCGACAGGGCGGCCAAGTTCTGGCTGAGATCGTCGATGGCCAGCTTGACGTACCAGGGCAGGAACACCCCCAGGCCGTTTACCACCAGCAGGGATCCAATGCCCAGCGCCACCTGCCGGCGATAGGGGCGCAGATAATGGGCCAGTTGTCGGAGATGGGATCCCGCCACTCAGGTGCTCCTCAAGCCTTTTCCCACTCTAGCGCTGTGCCGGATCCCCCCGGTAGGGATCAGGCTAGAACCTGGGCTGGGGCCTGCTGCGCCAGCAGCTCCACCTGTTGCCGCGCCCAGGCATCCACTTCCAGAATGTCCTCCAGGCTGGGGGCAGGGATGACCTGGTGCCGCTCGCACACCTGCTCCAAAAGGCGAGGGATGTCCAAAAAGCGGATGCGCTCCTGTAGGAAGAGGGCCACCGCCGCTTCGTTGGCGGCATTCAACACTGCCGGCAGGGTTCCTCCTGCCTGTCCAGCAGCATAAGCCAGTTGTAGGCAAGGGTACTTGCGGTGATCCGGAGCCTTAAAAGTGAGGGATCCCAGCTTGACCAAATCGAGGGGATCCCAAGGGGTGGCTAAGCGCTCCGGCCAACTGAGGCCATAGAGGATGGGCAGGTGCATATCCGGCCAGCCCAACTGGGCCAGAACAGAAGTATCTGCCAGCTCGATCAAGGAGTGGACAATGCTCTGGGGGTGGATGAGGACCTCGATCCGGTCATAATCCAAACCAAACAGCCAGTGGGCCTCGATCACCTCCAGGCCCTTGTTCATCAGGGTGGCCGAGTCGATGGTGATCTTGCGCCCCATCACCCAGTTGGGGTGTTTGAGGGCGTCGGCCAAGGTGACCTGATCTAGTTTTTCGGCAGGCCAATCCCGAAAAGCTCCCCCGGAAGCCGTCAACAAGATCCTGCGCAGGGATCCCGGCGGCACCCCCTGTAGGCATTGAAAGATGGCCGAATGCTCCGAGTCCACCGGGATGAGCTTGACGCCGTACTCTCGTACCAGGGGCAGCACCACCGGGCCGCCTGCCACCAGGGTTTCTTTGTTGGCCAGGGCAATGTCTTTGCCGGCGCGGATAGCGGCCAAGGTGGGCAAGAGGCCGGCACAGCCAACGATCCCGGTCACCACCCGCTGGGCCGCCGGGTGGGCCGCCACCTGACACAGCCCCTCCGTTCCCGCCACCAGCTCCGGCAGCGGCCGCATCCCGGTCAGCAGGGATCGCAGCTCCGGCAGCAGCTCCTCCCGACCGATGGCCACAATCTGGGGCCGAAACCGCCACACCTGTTCTGCCAGGAGGGTAACATTGCTGTAGCTGGTCAAGCCGACAACCCGAAAACGCTCTGGATACTGGGCCACCAAATCCAGAGTTTGGGTGCCAATGGAGCCGGTGGAGCCGAGCAGAGTGATGGCTTGCATAAGGGATCCCTTTTGCACCAGTCAATTTAATCAACTTGAGGAGAAGGAGCGCAAAAAAACCGCTGCCCTTACGGCGCATTGTGCCCTAGCGCTCCACCTCGCAGAGGGGTAGGCCTGCCTCCCGCCCTCATCTTATTCCTATCTGGGCTGGTCTGCTCCACCTGAGGCCAGCCCTCTCGATGACAAGGGATCCTCCGAGGGCCAGGCCTTAGCCGATTGAGAGCGCAGCCACTGGGCGAGCAGAGCCTCGATCAACTCCGAGAGGTCTTGATCCGATTCCAGCAGGAGGCGCTTCACAGCTCGGTGCGTCTCTTTGGAAATGTAGGCCGTCAGCTTGACGTACTCAGAGCTGTTGGGCTTGGCGCCTGCTTCCGGCGGCTCAGGGATCTTGTAGGCTTGGGCGCTCAGTTTTTTGGGGGCAGGGCGAGCCGGGATCCCCTCTGGCTGTCGGTCGAGCAGGCGCTTAAACTCGCTCATGACAGGATTTCCTCTCCCACCGCAACGTAGTCTGACCAGGCTTGCTTGGCTCTGGGATCCGGGATCTCGTTGACA
Organism: Synechococcus sp. W60.3; assembly: GCF_047502615.1. Taxonomy (NCBI): domain Bacteria; kingdom Bacillati; phylum Cyanobacteriota; class Cyanophyceae; order Synechococcales; family Synechococcaceae; genus Synechococcus; species Synechococcus sp. W60.3. Next base: position 18,179 of record NZ_JANSHJ010000031.1, read on the forward strand.
CAGACTCCCTCCAGGGCAGCCTGCTGAAAGGCCACCGTGCGGCGAATCGAATGGTGGCAGAGCGGGATCCCGGCCTGTTGGAGAAAGCTGCGGGCCTCGGCCCCATCCCGGTTGGGCCAGGGGGGAACCAGCGTCAGCAAAACTTTGCAGTGTTTTGCCCCCAAACGGTTCAGGGCGTTAACAGTCAGCATCAGAGCATCCAGGGCCAGGGCATCTGGAGAACAGGGCAAAAGCAATACTTCACACCGCTCCGCCAGCAGGCTCAACTGTTCGGGGGTGGGGCGGGCGGGGGTGTCGATCAGCGTATGCTGAAAGCTCGTGGGCGTGGGCGTGGTGGGATCCCCGGCCACCACTTTAGACAGGAAAGGGAGAGCCGCGTTCTGCCCAGCGAGAAGCAGAGCGATTGGGATCGGCGTCGAGCAGCAGCGACACCTGGGGTGTACCTGCCTGGGCTGCGCACCGTTGTTGAAGGTAGAGGGCCAGATGGACCGCCGTGGTGGTTTTGCCCACACCTCCTTTGAACCCCAAGACCGCGATATTCATCTGCCACACACCCTCCCAACCTGGTTTTACAGCCCACTTCCAGAGGCGGAAAGAGGCAAGCTGTGCATCCGCGCGCCGGAGCCTGGGGTTTTGGGCAACTGAGGGGATCCGAGCGCCGCATCACGTTTTCCTCTCTCCGCACGCGAGGGGCTTCGCTGGTACGATATCCTTGGTCGGCAAAGCCGGCTGAGGAACTGCGGGCTCTCTCCCAGCCCCTCGCCCTCGGACGCTACCTCCCTTCCTCGTCCCGGAGAAGCTGAGCATGGCCCATCCCTCAAAGTCTCGCTCCTGGTCTCCTGTGGTGGGGCTGTGGCTGGCTCTGGGCCTCAGCGCCTGTGGCGGAGGGAATTCCGGTCGCCCCCTGCCGCCGCTTCCAGCCCCTCCTGCAGGGCGCATCGAGGGATCCCATTTCGACGATCTCAACGGCAATGGTCTGTGGGATCCAGGGGAACCAGGGCTGCCGGGCATCACCACCTTTCTGGACTTGAACAGCAATGGACGCCTCGATCCAGGGGAACCCAGCACTGTCAGCGATGCCAACGGCAACTTTCGTTTCTCCAACTTGTCCCCCGGCACCTACCGGGTTACTGCCATCTTGCCTCCAGGGCGAGTGTTCACCACGCCGCGCCCAGGAGCGGGGCGGATTGTCGGTGGTAGGCCGGCTCAGCCGGGAGCCTTTCCCTGGATGGTGGCCTTGCTAGACGCGACTGAACCGGATCCTTTTCAGGCGCAGTTTTGCGGCGGATCCCTGATTGCCCCGGAGTGGGTGCTTACCGCCGCCCACTGCTTTTTCGACCCTCGAGGCGAGCCGGACGTGGATGTCCAAAGTCTGGATCTGCTGTTGGGTACCACCGTCTTGCAAATCGGTGCCGGCCAGCGAATTCAGGCTGCGCAAATTGTTATCCACCCCAACTACGACCCCCGACGAGGGACAGAGGGGGGGAATGACATTGCCCTGGTGCGCCTCTCTCGGCCAGTGGCCCTGCCTACCCTGCCGCTGGTGCAGCCCAACCAAACCAACCTGACAGCCCCTGGTACTCTCGCCACCATCCTCGGCTGGGGAGCCACCTTCCCCAGCGCCCTGGATCAAGAACCCAGCGGCTTTCCCAGGGCTCTACAGCAGGCCGAAGTTCCCCTCGTCAGCAACGAGGTGTGCAATGCTCCCCAGTCTTACAACGGCGCCATTTTGGAAACCATGCTCTGCGCTGGCTTTCCTCAAGGGGGTGTGGATACTTGCAAGGGTGATAGCGGTGGGCCCTTGGTTGTTCCTACCAGCAGTGGCTTTGCCCTAGCCGGGATTGCTAGTTTTGGCCAAGGTTGCGCCCAGCCCAATTTCTACGGGGTGTACACGCGAGTGTCCAGCTTTGTGGGTTTTGTACAATCCGTAATCGGCAGCGCCCCCAGCCCAGCGCCAACGCCTTCTCCGCCGCCTTCCACCGGAACAACGGCTTCGTTTGTCGTGAATTTGAGAGAGGGTGAGGCGGTTTCGGGCCTCAACTTTGGCAGCCGCGCCCTGTAACCGTCAGCAGCAGGGCGGAGATGGTTTAGGATAGGGATCCCGATTGTGCTTTCGTTCTACTCATCGACGGAGGAGATAGCTTCTTTATGACTCAAGTGACGATTGGCGAAAACGAAGGGATCGAATCGGCGCTGCGCCGCTTCAAGCGCCAGGTCTCCAAGGCGGGCATTCTGCGGGATCTGCGCAACCATCGCCACTTTGAAACCAACCTGGAAAAGCGCAAGCGCAAAGCGGTAGCCATGCGGCGCAACCGCCGTAAGTCCATGGCCTAGGCAATTCTCAGTAGTCTGAACTTGGCTTGTGGCTATACAAGGTAGCCAAACCAGGGTTCGGCTTAGTTTTTCGGATCCCCAACGAGGCTAGCCTTCAGGGATCCGCTCAACACCTTAACTTCCAGCACCAGTTTCTCGCCGGCAAACCTCTTCGGCAAGGGAGGAAAGGGGGCGGAGCGCCGAATAGCGCTGAGCACGCCTGCATCCAGAAGGGAATCCGCCGAGGGGGTTTGCAGGTGCAACTTCCCCTAGGGTTCTTTTGAGCCAGGTGCCCTCTTGCCTGGCTGGCTCCTTCTCAGCAGGGGAAGCAGGAGAGTTTAGGTTCTTTGACACTCCCACCCAGGGGATTCTTACGCAGCTCAAAATGGACTCGCGAAGGCGCTTTCAACACACCCCTAGACAGTTCTTTGAGGCATAACCTCAAAGTTCTGCTTACTTCGGACTTAAATTCCTCCAGGTTAGTTATTGCCGCGCGGGTTTTGCACCGCAGTAGGTCGTTTTCCTGGAGAAGCTCTGTACTAGCTAAAAGAAGCAACTAAAGTTGCTCAAGGGCTTTTCCGCCCCGTGCTAAAGTACGGGGCTACCAAGCTATCCTTTTGTGTAGGGGAGCAAGGCGCTATAGTAGAAGCCAAGTTGTGCAGACAGGTTTCGTGCTTCAGACTTCTCCTCCGCTCGGACGGATGGGCGCCTATCCCTTGGGGCAGGGCCGCTATCGCTTCTCGGTATGGGCGCCCTTAGTCGAACAAGTGGAGCTGAAGATAATCAGCCCTGTCCAACAGGTTATCCCTCTCAAGCAGGAGGAGCAGGGCTATTGGCAGGCGGAGGTGGAGGGGATCCCGCCGGGGCCGGTGGACTACCTCTACCGTCTGCACACCGCAGCGGGGGTGGTGGAGCGGCCAGATCCCGCTTCCCGCTGCCAGCCCTACGGCGTCCACGGCCCATCGCGGGTGGTGGATCCCCACTTCGACTGGCAGGATCAGGGCTGGCGGGGGATCCCGCTCTCCCAGTGGATCCTCTACGAGCTCCATGTAGGCACCTTTACCCCAGAGGGCACCTTTGCCGCCCTGATCCCTCGCCTGCCGCACCTGGTGGAGCTGGGGGTCAACGTGCTGGAGCTGATGCCGGTGGCCCAGTTTCCGGGGGAGCGCAACTGGGGCTATGACGGCGTCTATCCCTATGCCGTGCAGGCCAGCTATGGGGGAGCAGCGGGCCTGAAAGCACTGGTCAACGCCTGCCATCAGCAGGGCCTGGCGGTTGTTTTGGATGTGGTCTACAACCACCTGGGGCCGGAGGGGAACTACCTGCGGGACTTTGGCCCCTACTTCACCGACAAGTACCGCACTCCTTGGGGAGAGGCCCTCAACTTCGACGACCGCTCCTCCGACGGCGTGCGGGAGTTTTTCCTGCAAAATGCCGAGTACTGGCTAGAGGAGTTTCACCTGGACGGCCTGCGGCTGGACGCGGTGCACGCCATCTACGACTTCAGCGCCCACCCTTTTTTGCAAGAATTGGCGGAGCGGGTAGATGCCCTAGAAGCGCGCAGCGGCTGGCCTAGGGTTCTGGTAGCGGAAAGCGACCTCAACGATGTCCGCCTCATCACCCCCCGCGAGCAGGGGGGCTACGGGCTAGACGCCCAGTGGTGCGACGACTTTCATCACTCGGTTCACACCCTGCTTACTGGGGAAAAGACAGGCTACTACCAAGACTTTGGCCAATTGGAGCACCTAGCCAAGGCCTACCGCGAAAGCTACGTCTATTCCGGCCAGTACTCCCCCTACCGCGGCAGGCGCCACGGCAATTCCGCCATCGGCAGGCCGGGATCCCAGTTTGTAATCTGCATCCAAAACCACGACCAGGTGGGCAACCGCAGGCTGGGAGAGCGCCTTAGCCAGCTCACCTCTTTCGAGGGCCTCAAATTGGCTGCCGCTGCCCTGCTGCTAGCTCCCATGCTGCCGCTGCTATTTATGGGGGAAGAGTATGGGGAAGTGGCGCCATTTCTGTATTTTGTCAGCCACGGGGATCCCGATTTGGTGGAAGCGGTACGACAGGGACGCCGCCGCGAGTTCAGCGCCTTTGCCTGGCAGGGCGAGCCCCCGGATCCCCAGGCAGAGGAGACCTTCTTGCGCTCCAAGCTGAACTGGGAGTTGAAGGAGGCCGGTCACCACCAGGTTCTCTGGAAGTGGTACCAGACCCTGATCCGGCTGCGCAAAACCCAACCGGCCCTCCAGCACCTAGAGCGGGAGGGGGTGGAAGTGGAGCTGTTTTCCGGCTCTGGCTTGGCCCTGCACCGCCGCCAGGGATCCCAGGCTTTGCTTGCCCTTTTCAACTTCAGCCCCAATCAGGCGGTCACCTATGCCCATTGGCCCGGCGGCACCTGGGAGAAGCTTTTGGATAGCCACGAGGCCCAGTGGTTGGGAAAGGGATCCCAACTGCCGGCAGAAAGCCAAGGGGATCCGGTTGAGGTACTGGGCTATGGGGTGGGCCTCTATGGTGCTTTGCACCGCTAACGCAGATGGCTGCGGCCAGAAGGGAAATCTCGACCGCTCCAGACCTGGCAAACGGAAACGGTCTAGCCGATCTTCGCGCCGCGGAAATAGAGGGAGTCAGGCAAGGGCCTGCGGTCGAGGCTGGGATTTCGGGAAGGTTTGCTCACCGGTTGGCCGCGATAGGTCAGCTTGGGCTTGGCAGGGTTGCCCGTAGGAGCAGCCTCTGGTTGGGACTGCACGGGTACGCCCGGCGACAGTTGAGCCCACACTTCCGCGTGATTCTCAAACTGCACCACAATGCTAAGAAATCCCCTTTCAATGTCGGCGCGACAGGCAGATATCGCGTCTTGGGCGCGTTTGTACACTTGCCGACGGGCGTAGAAGTGATTCTGAAACCTGATCACCTCCACCAAACCCTGAGGAGTCGAAGCCCAGAAGCCACTCTCTGCATCGCTGTAGTCGAGAATAACCATGGCTAACTCCTACACTGACGAGTGGATGGATAAAGAATTCCCAACTCTTCCACTATGGATATCGAACGTCGTGAAACGTAATGGTGATCTTGAATCACATTGACAATGTTTCGATATCACTATGGAAGTAACTTGTAATCCCGGCCGCAGCCGTAGCGCCAGGCCTCGCGCCGCCGCTTCCAAAAGTAGTCTTGCGGGGTTGCTTCTGGGCGGTCAGCTAGCCTTTGCAAAAGCTCGTAGAGGCCGAGGGCGCCGAAGTGGCCCGCCCATTCCACCAGCTCCGCCAAGCCCAGCCGGGGCAAAAGCTCGACTACCAGCCAGGGATCCCGCCTCATCACGCCCCACAGCGCTTGGGCCAAGCCGCCCAACTGCACCACATCCTGCAAAAAGGGCTGCACCACCTGGGATCCGGCGGCAACCATGGCCTCAAAGACTCTGCTCAGCAAGCGGTTAATGCTATGGGGATCCCAGTTTTCCTCTCCCAAAGGAGGGATCATTGCCTTCTGAAACAGCCAGGTTACCGCCAAATTGGGCTGGTAGGGCTGCAGCAGGGCCAGGGCCGCCCGGTCGAGCTGCCGCTGGGCTAGAGCCTCGTGGATTCCCTGTTGCAGGCGATCCAGGTGGCGCAACATCGCCCCAAAGCCGCCAAAGCTCAAGGGCGACTGGCTGCCGCTGCTGTCTCCCACTGCCAAGAGGCGATCCCAGGGCAGTTGCAGCGGGCTGCGGCGGTAGGCGGGGAAAACGCCACCCAGCTTGCGCACCCAGCGGATCTGCGCCAGCTCGGCCCCCTGGTAGGCAGGGAGCAGCCGGCAGTAGTCCTGCCACAGCCTCTCCAGACTGGGTCGGCGGGGATCCCGGTCGCAGTAGGTAAACAAGTAGGTGGTGCGCCCATCGCGGGCGGGGAAAGCTTCCCAAAAGGGCTGGTAGCCGTTCTGGGCGGGGGTAAAGCTGTAGAACAGATCCCCAGTGGGTTGCTCCGGCAGCCCCTGGGCACAGGATCCCACCACCAGACAGACGCTATCTGGCGGCTGCCCTTGGCGGGCCTGGGCCACGATGGGGGAGCGGTGCCCCATGGCATCCACCAGCAGTTGAGCACGGATCTGTCCCTTGGCGGTCTGGAGGCAGATCCCATCGGGGTGAACGGTGGCACTTTGAAAGGCAGTCTGCTCCCACACTTGGCCCCCCCAGGCCAGGAAATGCTGCTTGAGGAACTCCAGGAGGCTGACTGGATCCACGCCCACATTCAGCACTCCCTCCACCCACCAGTGGGGGCCCTCCCCAAAGCCAATCCGCCCCCTCGGGTAGTGGGTAACCTGGACTGCCTCCCACTCGGGCGGGGTAAGCAGCTCCAGCTCTAACAACACCTGCAGCTCCTGGTGTGAGGTGTTCCACTCCTGCTCCCGCCCCCGCAGGATCCCGCGCTCCAGCAGGATCACCCGCCAGCCCCGCTTGGCCAAAGCCGCCCCCAGAAGGATCCCCAAGGTGCCGCCGGCAATCACCACATCGGCATCCCAGGATTGGCTGCCCAAACGAGCGGAAGAAGGGTGAACCACTGCCGGGGGCAGTTCCGCCTGCGGCTGCCGCAGGGATCCCCACCAGCGATCCAAGGTGGGCAGGGCTTCTGGCGGGGGGACAACTTCAGCCATCGGCAGGAGGAACCCACAAGACCATCCTCTTCACCCTAAATCAAGCCCCGACTTTTGAGGCGACAGTGGAGCAAAAGCAGCGTATCCGCCTCGCCGACATTGCCCGGAAACAACACCACCGGCAGGTTGGGAAAGCGGGGATGATCGGACGGGGTGATCACCATCGAGATCCCAGGGTAGACTTGCCCCAGCAGACGCACCGCCGGCAAGTTGAGGCCAACGCTGAGGGTGTCGTTGGAGGTGATGCCGCCCTTGCTGATGAGATAGCCGATCCCTTCTGGCAGCCCCTGCACCACACCCATCAACAACCGGGAAACCTTCTGCCCAAAAGCTAGGCGCATTTCTACGGCGTCCTTTTCGAACGTCAGTTCCTCTCGGCTGGTGTAGACCACCGGCGTCAGACCCTGCTCATAGGCGCTGTGAACTTGGGTCAGGATCCCAGGCAGCAGCTCGGCCGCTCCCCCCGGCTCCAACAGGCGTTTTACCTCCACCTCAATGCCCTGGATCCCTGGCTCCTGCAGAAGGCGGGCCAACTGCTGGCTGGACTTTTGCACATGGGATCCCACGATCACCACCCCCGGTTGAGAGGAGCGAACAAACTGCCCCATCTGTTCCGGGGGAACGGGTTGTGGCGGCAACTGGGCCAGAGCCGTCAGGAGGCTGGCGGCACTGCGAAACAAAAAGCGTTTGCCTTGAGAGGCTGCCGCCAAAACATCTTGGGCAAACCGATCCAGATCCGCTTGAGTTTCTCCATCCACTACACAGCAGATATTCC
>NZ_JANSHJ010000032.1:0-23578 GCF_047502615.1 Synechococcus sp. W60.3
CTGGCGCTTTACTACCTTACCCCCACCTCAACCCATATGTCAATACCACCCACCAGCCAACGCTTGGATAAGGAGCGTTATGGGTGGCTGCAGGTAGCCCGGGGCAATGCGACTCTGAACGGGCTGCCCTTGCGAGAAGGGGATGGCGTGGCTATTGCCGAGGAAAGTGAGCTCCGTCTTTTCAGTTGCGCGAGTTTTGGCTCTTGGGTTGAGGGTAAGTCCATACGAATTCGGGATCCCCTTTCAGGAGGAGAAGAGAATCCCGTTCTCTTGAGGGTCTTGCTGGGTGAATTGAGAGAGAACTTGTTGCCAAAGGTGGGCGAGCTGGGATCCTTTGCCCTTGGCATACAGCAGGCGGGATCCCTCTGCCTGGGGATGGGCTTCTAGGCACAGCCAGAGGTAGGTTGCTGGCCAGTAGGGCAGGTACTGAGGCCACTCGATGGCGGTGATCCCAGCTTGGCTCCAAAGTTCTTCCAGCCCCAGATCGTCCAGAGCTGAGGACTCGGCTCCGCCAGAGGCGGACTCTAGACGGTAGAGATCGCAATGAAAAAGAGGGATCCGTCCCGTGTGGTATTCCTGCACCAGCACGAAGGTGGGGCTGTCGATGGGCTCCGGGATCCCCAGCCCTTGCCCCAGCCCCTGCACAAAGGTGGTTTTGCCGCTGCCCAGATTGCCCTCTAGAAGGATCACCAGGCCGGGAGGGGAGTCTGTCTTGCTCCTGCGCTGGGGGCTGTGTTGCGGGCCTCTGAGGAGGCGAACGGCGGCCTGAGCCACCAGGGCCGCCAGCGATTGGGTGGCAGCGGCAGAGGACAACACCAGAGGGGAAGCTTGTTGCCAAAGCTCTTCATCTCGTGCGCTCGCCATGGCTTACGGCTCCTTCGGGGGGTGCTCAGGGGCAGGGATCCCTGTCGAGAGAGCGGGTGAGGGCCTCACTGGGCTCAGGTGAGCAGAAGCACGTCTTTGAGCGGTCAGCATCAGGGCCAGGCCAGCTCCGATGAGCAGTAGGCTCACCCCCTGGGCCACCCGCAGGGGCCCCAGCATGAGGCTGTCGGCGCGCAGCCCCTCGATCCAGAAGCGTCCAAGACTATACCCCAGCAGGTAGAGGCCCAGGAGGCTACCGGGCGGAGGCTGGCGCCGATAGTTCAAAAAGAGCAGGATCCCGAAGAGGCCGAGGTTCCAGAGGGATTCGTACAAAAAAGTGGGATGCACGCGGGATCCGTCGGGGAGCTGCAGTTGGATCCACAGAGAACTAGCCGGAGACAAAGCCTTTCCATAGGCCTCGTTGTTGAAGAAGTTGCCCCAGCGACCGATGCTCTGGCCAAGGCTGAGGGAAGGAACGATGCAATCGGCCAGCAGCCAGAAGTTGAGCCGATGCCGGTGGGCAAACAGGTAAAGCGCTGCAGTGCCCCCGAGCAAAGCGCCATGGATGGCCATTCCCCCCTGCCAGAGGGCCAGGACTTTCCACCAAGGGCCATCTCGATATCGCTCCCACTCAAAAGCCACGTAGTAAAAACGGGCAAGGGGCAGGGATCCCACCACCAGCCACGGCAGCAGATCGGACATGGAATTGGGGGGAAGACCGCGCCGTGCCGCCAGGTGGCGAGCTAGAAACAGGCCCAAAACGGTTGCTAAGCCGATCAGCAGGCCATACCAGCGTAGGCTGAATGGCCCCCAGCTAAACACAATTGGACCGGGGGATCGCAACACCAGGGTCGTGAACACGGCAGTATTCCTAAACCGGTCTTTCTAGCTCACTCTACCTGTTCTGCGACCCTCACCCCCAACCCCTCTCCCTCAGGGAGCGGCCCTCACCCCCAGCCCCTCTCCCTCAGGGAGAGGGGAGCTTGGAACCGAGGCAAGGTACGAGCTGACTGCAATTGGAGGGAGATCAAGGGATCCGCTGGGGGCAACAAGGCGACAATGTTAGAATGCAGGCTTGATTTTCCACCGCGACTCCTGGGGGAGGGTGCTGGTTATGGCCCGCAAAGCTGCCGACGTGAACAACGGCGACGACTTGGACAAGTTGAAGTCGGAGAAACGCAAAGCTCTGGATCAGGTGTTGGGCCAGATCGAGCGCAATTTTGGCAAAGGGGCGATCATGCGCCTGGGAGATGCGGCCCAGATGCGGGTGGAGACCATACCCAGCGGCGCTATCACCCTCGACTTGGCCATGGGCGGTGGCTACCCCAAGGGGCGAATCATCGAAGTCTTCGGGCCGGAATCTTCTGGGAAAACCTCGGTTGCTCTGCACGCCATCGCTGAGGTGCAAAAACGAGGGGGAACGGCTGCTTTTGTGGATGCCGAGCACGCGCTGGATCCCGCCTACGCGGCGGCTTTGGGGGTAGATATCCAGAATCTGCTCATCTCCCAGCCGGACACGGGGGAGGCCGCCCTGGAGATTGTCGATCAACTGGTGCGCTCTGCTGCTGTGGACATTGTGGTGGTGGACTCGGTGGCAGCGTTGGTTCCCCGCGCCGAGATCGAGGGGGATATGGGAGACGCCCATGTGGGGTTACAGGCCCGCCTGATGAGCCAAGCGCTGCGCAAGATTGCCGGCAACGTCAGCAAAACCGGGTCAATTGTTCTGTTCCTCAACCAGTTGCGCTCCAAAATCGGCGGCATCGGCTACGGCCCCCAGGAAACCACCACTGGCGGCAATGCCCTCAAGTTCTATGCGTCGGTGCGGCTGGATATTCGCCGCGTGCAAACTCTGAAGAAAGGTGCTGAAGAATACGGGATCCGGGCGCGGGTCAAGGTGGTGAAAAACAAAGTTGCTCCCCCATTCCGGCGGGCAGAATTCGACATCATCTTCGGCCAGGGCATCTCCAACATCGGCTGCATTATCGATCTGGCCGAGGAGAGATGGGCATTCTCAAACGACGCGGTTCCTGGTACAGCTACAAAGAGGAAAATGTGGCCCAAGGGAGAGACAATCTGGTCGTTTACCTGAAAGAAAAGCCGGAGATCCTGGCGGAGGTGGAAGCGGCTGTGCGGGAAAAACTTTCTGCAGGGGTAACGGTTTCTGCCAGCCGACCGGGGGGGATAGAGGAGGGAGAGCAGGAAGAGGTTGAGGCCCCCATCTTTGCAGATGAGGAGTTTTGAAACGAGGGCGGCTCTTCAAGCTGTGCCTCTCAACTGGGCTCGCTGCTGGCGCAAAGCTTCGTAGAGCAGCAATCCCCCGGTCATGGCCACGTTGAGGGACTCGACGCCAGCAGCCATCGGGATCCGCACCTGGGCATCGGCCAGTTGGATCGTCGATTCCTGCAGGCCAGCCCCTTCGTTGCCCAAGAGAAAAAGGGTTGGCCGAGTGAGGTCGTGATCCCAGTAACAGGTGGCCAGAGGGGCGAGGGTGGCGGCCAAAACTTGGATCCCTTGGCGACGACAGGACTGGATCCAGGCGGGCAAGTCAGAGAGAACCTGAGGCGGGCGGCGAAACCACTGGCCGGCGGAGGCCCGCAGGACTTTGGGGTTTTCCGGATCGACGCTGTCTGCGCTTAGCCAGAGGCCATCGGCTCCGGTGGCCGCCACGACGCGGATCAGGGATCCCAAATTACCTGGATCTTGCAGCGTTTCGACCACCAAGCCCAGGCGCAGCGTCTCTGGGGGAGGGGAGGCGATTTGCCGGCTAACGGCCACAGCTACAACCCCTTCCGGAGACTCGGTCGTAGAGAGGGCCGCCATCACTTCCAAGCTGACGGCCTGCCGCCGCAGATGCTTGGGCAGGCTGGCCAACAAGCGGGGGTGACGCTCAGCCCAGTCGAAGGTGTAGCAGACAGCTCGCAGAGGCCAGCCGACCCCCAGCGCCTCTTCGAGGAGGTGGGATCCCTCGACCAGGAAGGCGCCCTGTTCTCGCCGGCCTTTGCTGCGGTGCAACTGCCGCAACTGTCGGATCCAAGGGTTTTTGGGGCTGGTGAGCAGCTCAGAAGCCATGCGGAGGAAGAGGAGAGATGGGGCGGGGAAGGCTTAATCGCGGCGACGCAACCGTTGGATAAAAAATCCATCCCGATCCTGGCGATGAGGCCAGATGAGCAGGGGATCCCCTTCGGCAGCCCAGTGGGGATGCCGGTTCAGAAAAGACTGGATGACTGCCTCGTTTTCGGCAGGATGCAGGGTGCAGGTGGCGTACACCAACAGTCCGCCCGGCTTGAGCCACCGGGCTGCCACCTGCAGAAGCTGAGCTTGCAGATGGGCCAGCTCTTGAATCTGGGCGGGGGTTTGCCGCCAGCGGGCGTCGGCGTGGCGGTGCAGGGTGCCCAAGCCGGAGCAGGGGGCATCCAACAACACTCGGTCGGCGCTCTGCCACGGGGGCAGGGGTGCAGGAGGTTCGGCAGCGGCGTCCAGGGAGAGCAGGTCGATGGCCAGGGGACGGATCGAGCTCAAGCCCAAGCGCTGCACATTTTCCTCTAGGCGGCGCAGGCGGTGGGGATGGCGGTCCAGGGCCCAGATCTCGCCGCGATCCTGCATCTGCTCGGCCATATGCGTGGTCTTGCCGCCCGGAGCGGCGCAGCAGTCGATGACTCGCTCTCCCGGCTGGGGATCCAGATAGTGCACCACCTGCTGGGCGCTGGCATCCTGAACGCTCCACCAGCCTTGGGCAAAGCCGGGCAGGGCCGTGATGTCGCCGGCATGTTGTCCCAGGCGCAGGGCGCCCGGCACCTCAGGGATGGGTGAGGCAGGGATCCCCGCTTCTGCCAAGGCTTGGATGACTTTGTCCACATCCGCCCGCAGCGGGTTGACCCGCAGATCCAGGTGGGGCGGCTGGTTGAACCAGGCGCACAACTGCTCGGTCTCGGCTGGTCCCAGGCGCTCCCACCAGAGGCGCACCAGCCAATCGGGAAAGCTATGCCGGATCCCCAAGGCCTGAATCGGGTCAGTGGGCAGAGTGTCCTGCAAGGGCTTGAGGGGATCCTTTTCCGCCCCATCCAACGCTTGCCGCTGGTAGGCGCGCAAGATGCCGTTGACTACCCCCGTCAGGGATCCCAGGCCCACCTGGCGGGCCAGCTCCACGCTGGTGTGAATGGCGGCCCTGGGCGGGATGTGATCCAGAAAAGCCAGTTGGTAGAAGCCAAGGTAGAGAATCAGCCGCAAATCGAGCGGTTGCTGGTGGGCGGGGCGCCGGGCAAAGCAGTCGATCAGGGCATCAAGGGTGCGGCGACGGCGGGTAATCCCATACACCAACTCGCTGACCAGGTGGCAGTCGGCAGGGATCAGGCGGCTATGGGCCAACAAGTGTTCTAGCACCACGTCGGCATAGGCGTTGTGCCGCTCGATCTTCTGCAGAGCCAAGAGGGCCAGTTGACGCGCGTTCATGGCCGCTCCAAAAAAGATCAGGTTGCTTCCCGACACAAAAGGATAGCTTGGTAGCCCCGCACTTGAGTGCGCGCCGGAAAAGCCCGCTAGCCACTTTAGTCGCTTACCCATGATGGGGGTCGTTGATATAGTTTCATAGCTCAAACAACCTGTTCCTGACTTCTCCCACCAACACCTTTTTCCTTCTCTTTGGCCAAAAAATGAGATGAACAACCGCTAGCCCCACACCATGGTTGTAGTGATTGTACCGTTGACTTTCCTCTCGCACTATCGCTTGCCCATGTCAGACTGCGGTTGTCATGCCGCTTGCCAACAATGATGGAGTGCGGCTGTCAGCAGGTTCGAGTCAGGAACAGGGAGCTAGTCCCCCTATTAGAGTACTTGTGTCAACAGTCTAATAAGGTGTACAACTGTGCTTTGTACTATGCGAGACAAGTCTATTTCAAAACGAAGCGATGGGCAAGCTATGGTGCGCTTTGCGCTGAGATGGGGAGAACCCAAAGCAAGCACTTCATCGCAATGTATGTCTCCGCCGCACAACAGACGTGTAAGTCTGTAGCTGGAGTGGGTCTATGCCAAGCCTGCCCAGACCAAATCACTGGATCCGAGAAAAGCTCTAGCAATTGACCACGGAGTCAACAACTGGCTTACGTGCGTTAGCAACTTAGGGCACAGCTTCATCATTGATGGCCGCAAAGTCAAGTCCTTCAACCAGTGGCACAACAAGGAGCTGGCTAGGCTCAAGACTCACAAGCTGCGGGGGTTTTGGTTGCAAAAGCTTCGTCGAATTACGGAAACCGGAGAATGCGGTCCACAAAGCTGCGGGCAAGGTCATTGACTTCTGTTTACACCACTCAATTGGGAGAATCCTCTTCGGTTGGAACAAAGAACAAAAATAAGAATGCGGTTTTAACCAAAACTTTGTTTTCATTCCAACAGGTCGGTTCAAGAAGCGTATCGCGCAATTATGTTGGCATTATGGCATGGAGTTTATTGAGGTAGAGGAAGCGTACAGCTCGCAGGCAAGCTTCCTAGATGGAGATGAGCTACCTAATTATGGTGAAAAACCCGACGGGTGGAGACCCTCTGGAAAGCGTGTCAAGCGGGGCCTGTACCAAACGGCAAAGGGGTGGTTGGTCAAGGCTGAGGCAAATGCTGCCGCCAACCTGCTTAAGAAAGTCAGCAGAACCTTGGGGCTTTGCGTGAAGGAACTGTCTAGAGGCGCTTTGACAACGCCGTCACGGGTTCTTTTGTGGGCTGCGTAAGAATCCCCTGGGTGGGAGTGTCAACAGTCGCTCCACTAGGTAAAACCAGTAGGGTTGCCTCCCCTGCTTGCCCCGGCCGACCCACTCATAGAAGCCATCTGCCGGGATCAGGAGGCGGCGGCGGCAAAAGGCCTGGCGGAAAGAGGGTTTTTCGGCCACCGTCTCGGCGCGGGCATTGATCCACCCAGCCTGGGGAGCTTGGCTCCACCTGGGGATCAAGCCCCAGCGGAAATGGACTGCCTGACGCTGCAGGGATCCCGCCACCACCGCCAGCACCGGCTGAGAAGGGGCGATGTTGTCGCGGGGCTGGAGCGCCCCAACTGCCCCCCTCTCGATTGGAAAATGCTGCTGCAGCCGTTCGGGGGCAACTGCCAGGCTAAACCGTCCGCACATCTGGGATCCCTCAGACCTTGGTGGAAATGCCCAGCAACTGCAGGATCCCCCGCAGCGGGATCTCCACCCACTCGGGGCGGTGGTTGAGCTCGTAGCCCAGCTCGTAGATGGCCTTCTCCAGCAGGTAGGCCTCGAGCAGCACTTCCAGCTCCTGCGGGCTGCGGGGCAGAAAAGCCCCTTGAGAAGCCACCTGCAGATATTCGGCCAAGAAGGCGGCGCAGACCCAGCGGTGCCAAAACTGGGCCCAGCGCATCATGTCAGGGCACTTGTCCCCGCAAACCAGCCCGCTTTCCAATTGCTGGCGCAAGCCGGTGTGGACGGCGTAGTGGAAAGAGCGCAGCATTCCCGCCACATCCCGCAGGAGGCAGCGTTTGAGGCGGCGCTCTCCTAGCGACCGGGCCGGCTCCCCTTCAAAGTCGATGATGACAAAGTCCTTGCCGGTAAACAGCACCTGGCCCAGGTGGTAATCCCCATGGCAGCGGGTGCGCAAAGCCGTGATCTTCCGCTCCAGGATGAGGCGGAAGCGGCTCATGATCCCCCCTTCTTGGTCGCGAACGGTGCGGGCCAACTTAGCCTCCAGTTCGGGCAGCTTGGGGATCTGCTTGTTGAGCAGCGGAAACACCTGCCCCACCAAATTGCGCATCGATTGATAGATGGAGCGCTGGTAGAGACTGGAGAAGGGCTCGGGGGCAAAGTCCTTGTTCTCGGTGTCGGCGGCCAAGGCAAGGTGCAGCTCGGCGGTGCGCTTGGCCAAGATCCGCACCGACTCCAGGTAGCTGCCGATGGTGGCGTAGGCCAGCTCCGGCAAGGGAAGGTGCGAGAGTTCCAGAAAGGATCCCCGCGGCACGGGCACCGCTTCCGCCTCTGCGTGATGAACCAGCACCGTCTCGAAAAACTGCCCCAGGCTGTCCAGCGTGTAGTGCCAGGCATCCCCCTCGTTGGGGATGTACTCCTGCAAGATGGCCAACGTGATGGGCTGATCGCCGGGATCAAAGCCCCGCGCCCCACGGCGGCGGCGATACTCCAGGGATCCCAACAGCCGCGGCACCCGCACCTGGGGATGGTGCTCCAGCAGATAGCGGCCGATCTCCAGCTCTGGATTTACCCCCTCGGCCACCTTGCGGTAGAACTTGAGGATGTACTGGCTGCCGTAGACCACCGAGGTGTTGCTCTGCTCCGCCTTGAGGATGCGGGGTTCCAGGCCGAGGTGGTACTCAAAAGGGGCAAAGGTGGTGGCCCACAGCTCCCCTGAGGAGTGGCGCAGACGGCCCTGCTGGGCGATGATCTGCAGCGGCAACGACAAAAAGCTTTTATCGGCCAGGGCGTCGAACAGCACGCCCGGCGGCTCCCCAGCCACTTGCACAGGGACAATCGCCGCCTGGGGCGCCTCTACGCGCAGGTGCATGGCCGCCTCCTGGATGGCATAGCCCACGGGTAAAGAGTAGAGTTCTGCCTCCCCCTCGGTAAACTCGACCTGCAAAAGCAAAATCTGGCCCCGAAAGGGGGGATCCCCTTCCCGGTTACAGGGAATGGCATCCAAGATCTGGGCCGACTGGATCTGGCGGGCTTTGGAGCCGAACCAACGGCAGCGGTAGAGGTAGTCGCCCAGCACCGCCTCCACCTGCTTTTGGCTTTCCCCCTGGAAGAGGCTTTCCCAACTGCCGTTTTGAACCAGCAGGGTGGGCAGGCGATCCAACTCTTCTGGCTTGCTGTGGCTGGGGTGGATCCGCTCCGTTTGTCGCTGCGGCTCGAGGGAAAACCAGTAGAAGGAGTGGGGGCCCAGGGTCAGGAAATAGGGCAGTTGGCCGATGGGAGGAAACGGCGTGCGCCCGAAGATCTCCACCGGGATCAGCCCCTCCCAGTGGGCCAAGTCCAGCTCCACAAACTGCGCGTAGCGGGAGAGGTTGGCCACCACCAGGATGCGCTCGTCGCCGTAGGCCCGCATAAAGGCCAGCACCTTGCGGTTTTCCGGGTGCAGCAGCTCAAAAGAGCCCCGGCCAAAGGCTTGGAAGCGCTTGCGCACCGCGATCATCCGTTTCATCGTCCACCACAGGGAATAGGGGTTGTTCCGCTGCGCTTCCACGTTGACGGTTTCGTAGTGGTACTCGGCGTCGATGACGATGGGCAGGTAGAGCTTCTGCGGGTTAGCCCGAGAGAAGCCGGCGTTGCGGTCGGCGCTCCACTGCATCGGCGTGCGCACGCTGTTGCGATCCCCTAAGTAGATGTTGTCCCCCATGCCGATCTCGTCGCCGTAGTAGATGACCGGCGTGCCGGGCAGAGAAAACAGCAGGCTGTTCATCAGCTCGATGCGGCGGCGGCTGTTGCCCAGCAGGGGCGCCAAGCGGCGGCGGATGCCCAGATTGACCCGCGCGTTGGGATCCTTGGCGTACACCTGGTACATGTAGTCGCGCTCCTCGTCAGTGACCATCTCCAGGGTGAGCTCGTCGTGGTTGCGCAGGAAGATGGCCCACTGGCAGGTTTCGGGAATGGGGGGAGTCTGCTGCAGGATGTCGATGATGGGGAAGCGATCCTCCATCTGGATGGCCATGAACAGCCGCGGCATCAGGGGGAAGTGAAAGTCCATGTGGCACTCGTCCCCGTCGCCGAAGTAGGCCACAGCATCTTCCGGCCACTGGTTGGCTTCTGCCAGCAGCATGCGGTTGGGATATCTTTCGTCAATGTATTTGCGTAGGGCCTTGAGGAAGGCGTGGGTTTCCGGCAGGTTCTCGCAGTTGGTTCCCTCCCGCTCGTATAGGTAGGGCACGGCGTCCAGCCGCAGGCCGTCCACCCCCATGCTCAACCAAAAGTCCACCACCTCGAAGATGGCCTTCTGCACGGCGGGGTTGTCGTAGTTGAGATCCGGCTGGTGGGAGTAGAAGCGATGCCAGTAGTAGGCCTTGGCCACCGGATCCCAGGCCCAGTTGGAGGTTTCAAAGTCCTGAAAGATGATGCGGGCCTCTTTGTACTTTTCCGGGGTGTCGCTCCAGACGTAGAAGTCCCGCTCAGGGGTGCCGGGGGCGGCGCGCCGAGCCCGCTGAAACCAGGGATGCTGATCGGAGGTGTGGTTGAGGATCAGCTCGATGATGACGCGGATCCCGCGTTGGTGGGCGGCATCTAGAAAGATTTTAAAGTCCTCTAGGGTGCCCAGCGCGGGGTTAACGTTGGTAAAATCAGAAACATCATAGCCATCATCCCGCAGCGGGGAAGGGAAAAAGGGCAGCAGCCAGATGGCCGTGATGCCCAGATCCTGCAAATAGTCCAGCTTTTCGGTCAAACCCTGGAAGTCGCCCACGCCATCGCCATCACTGTCGAAAAAGGCGCGCACCGGTAGCTCGTAGATGATCGCGTCTTTGTACCAGAGGGGGTTGTAGGTTAAGGGAGAGACGAGGCTGCGCAGAGGGGCTTGGCTCATCATATCGGCAACAGAGACAGGATTTGGACACCTTGGCAACCCTAACCGTTGAACAGGGATCCCCTCAATAGGCTGCAGCCTTTTCTGGGGTGCCAGGGATCCCGGTAGGCGATGCGGTTTTGGGTCTGACAGGGTGATTTTAACCCCTCACCGCCAGCCCCTCTCCCAGGGGGAGCCCTCACCCCCAGCCCCTCTCCCTGAGGGAGAGGGGAGGTAGGGATGAAGGGTTTTGCAGCACTGGCACCAATTAGGCGATGCCGGTTCGCTTCTGGGCTTCCTTACGGGAGACGGCTACATGGCGCAGGCCGGCGCGGATCAGCTCCTGCTCGATCAAGGCGAAGAAGCGCTGCCGATCCCCGCTGCGCACCACGGCCAGATGGTGGGCTTCCGCCAGGGCGATGGGGTAGCCAAAGCCCTTTTGCACCTGGCTTAGCACTCCGGCCAGGGCCCGCTGCAGCAACTCGGCGTCTTGAGCCACCCAGGCGGGAAACTCTAGCCGGGCGATCTCCGGCAGGGATCCCTCCCCAGGGTTTGCGCCGACATTCAAGTAACAGCAGTGGATGTGGTGTTCCCCAAAAGTCTCCAAGACGCTGGCGCCACTGCGCCAGAGGGGGCTGCGCTCTCCCGGCTGCAGCAGGGATCCCCAAAAAACGCGATCTGCTAGGGGGGCAAAGGGCTGGCAGGGGGGAGTTTTCTCGCCGGCGCAGTAGCGATAGCAGTCGCAGCCCAGGTAGGGACACAACCCCAGGCGCAGATAGTTGAGGGTTTCGCTGCTGCGGGAAGCGCTGATGTAGCCCACCAGGGGGATGCGAGCTGCCCGCAACTGCTCCAGAGTTGCCAGGATGGGATCCAGCCAGGGACGCTGGGCTGGCTTGGGCAGCGGCTCCAGCCCCCAGGGGATGAGGGATCCATCCAGCAGCGCTAGCACGGGGCGACTCCTAGGCAGCGGCAGGGCCAATTGGGCCAGCTCCTCCAGCTCTGCCTGAGCCCGCCGCAAAGCCAGCACCGCTTCGGCATCCAACGCAATCTCCCCCCCCTCCCCGCGATCTTCTTCCCCAAGGCCTACGGCCTGCCTACGCGATCGGCTGGGTCGGTGGCGAAGAGGGTGGAGGGCTGTTCCTGGAAGAGAGTTGGATCGCTCAGGTTGAGCAAAGGGCTCCTGCCCGTAGATCAGCAGGGGCTGGCTGTCCAGCAGCGGCCACTCTTGCGTGCCGTAGTGGAGAGCCACCCGCCCGATGTTGATGAGCGAGCAGTAGGCAATCTCGTGGTGGCTGGGCAGGATCTGGGAGCCGTCGGTGGCCACCACCGTGTGCGGCCCCTGCAAGGGCTCGACTTTGGGCAGGGATCCCCAGGTTTCCGGCGGCTCGGCGGGGCTGGCGCAGGTAAAGGCGAGATGGGAGCTCCACTCCGCCCAGCGCGACTGCCAGGTTTGGGGTTCTCGCTGCAGGCGGGCAAACTCCTGCAAGGCCAGGCGCAGACGCTCTTGGTTGGCCTTCGACTCCTGCTGCAGGTGGCGGGCAAAGGCGGGAATCTGCCCGCTCAGCTTAACCAGATCCAGCATAGGCGGCTGGCTCAGCCCTGCCGGCGGCCAGGGGCTCCACTTCGGAGGGATCCCTCTTGCCCTCGCTCGCGGGGTATGTGGTGGCAGCGGTAGCTGCGCCCAGCTCCTCTAGCGGAAACTCCCCGTAGACTTCGCTGCTGTTGTTGGGGCTCTCTTGCAGGCGAACCCGATGCAGTTGCACCCCCAGCTCGCGCAGGGGCAAAGTCAGCAGCCGCTGGACGTAGAGGGCGATGTTTTCGGCGGTGGGCACCACCTGGGCAAAGTAGGGGACGTCTTTGTTCAAGAAAGTGTGATCCAGGGGCTTCACCACCTGCTCCTCAATCACCCGCTGCAGAGCTGCCAAATCCACGATCATCCCTGTGCGCGGGTCGATGGATCCCTTGACGGTAATCTCCAGGCCGTAGTTGTGGCCGTGGCCGTGGGGGCGAGCGCAGAGGCCGTAGATGGCAGTGTTCTCTTCCAGGCTGAGGTGATCGAGGGCCAAGCGGTGGGCGGCGCTAAAGTGGGTGGCAACGGTCAAATAGGCTTGCATGGCTTCTCCTCGGTATTCGGCCCAAAGCTGGGGATCTTCGTAGAGGCGCACACTGCTGAGCGGCAGCGCGTCGGCTAGGCGCTGCCAGATGGTGTAGGCAATGAACTCGGTGGTGGGCAGGGTTTGGGCAAACTCTGGCCAGACTTGGTTGAGGTAGGCGAAGTTCAGTTCTTGAATCACCCGCTCCCGAATTACCTGCTTGACCTGGGAGAGGTTGAGCACCATGCCGTACTCATCCACCTCCCCCGTCAAGCCCACCTCCAGCCCGTAGTTGTGGCCGTGGCCGGGAAAGCGGGCGTGGGAGCCGAAGCGGGCCAGGTTCTCAGCTTCGGAGAGCTCCGGCAGCCAGTAGCGGTGGCTGGCGGCAAAGTGGGCGCGGCGGTAGATGGTACAGGTTCTGGACATGAGGGCTATGAGAGAAAGGGATCCCTCCTTCAGCATAAACTCCAAACCAGCACTGCCCCTGCGGCGAGGGATCCCTGCGCCTGGCTCGGCGCGCCTTCCTCCTGAAGCCCTTGGGGATGGATGGCCAAAATCTCGCCCTAGGGGGCCAAGAGTGTGTCAACCTGGTAAAGGTAAGAAAGTCTTTGGGCCCGAGGGAGCGGCTGTGGTCTATCGGGTTGGGCTATTGGGGCTGGGTACGGTCGGCACGGGCGTGGTCGAGATTCTACAGCGCCCTCCTCACCCCCTCTTGCAGGCAGTTGAGATTGCGGCGGTGGGGGTGCGCTCCCTGGACAAGCCGCGGCAGGTGGCGATCCCGCCCGAGCGCCTGACCACGAACCTAGAGGGGATTGTGTCGGATCCCGAAATTGACGCGGTGATTGAGCTCATGGGCGGCTTGGAGCCGGCCCGCAGCCTGATCCTAAAGGCCATCGACCACGGCAAGCCGGTGATCACAGCCAACAAGGCGGTCATTGCCCGCTATGGCGAGGAGATTTTCCAGGCTGCCGCCCAGGCCAGGGTGGCGGTGTTGCTGGAGGCAGCGGTGGGGGGTGGGATCCCCATCATCCAGGCTTTGCAACAGTCGCTGCGGGCTAGCCACATCCAGGCGGTCTGGGGCATCGTCAACGGCACCACCAATTTCATCCTCAGCCAGATGACCCAGGAGGGCAGCTCCTTTGCCGAAGCGCTGGCCCAGGCCCAGGCCCGCGGCTACGCCGAGGCGGATCCCAGCGCCGATGTGGAAGGATGGGATGCGGCGGACAAGATCGCCATTCTGGCCAGCCTGGCTTTTGGGGTGTCGGTACCGCGACAGGCCATCCCCTGCGAAGGGATCGGCAGCATCAGCTCCACCGACATCCGCTACGCCCGCGAGTGGGGCTATACTTTTAAGCTTTTGGCCATCGCCCAAAGGGCCGAGGGGCAGGGAGGTGAACCAACCCTGGATATTCGCGTCCACCCCGCCCTGCTGCCGGTTACCCACCCGCTGGCCAACATCCACGGGGTGGACAACGCCGTCTGGGTGCAAGGGGATCCCTTGGGGCAAGTGGTGCTCTCAGGGCCAGGGGCGGGCCGGGGGCCAACCGCCAGCGCGGTGGTCGGGGATCTGCTTATCCTACTTGCCCACCTGCAGACGGGGGCTCAGTTGCCCAATCCCCTGTGGGGCTTTGCCGCCTCCCCTCCTGTTGCCTCCTTGCTGCCGCTGGCAGAGGCGCAGTCGGAGTTTTACGTGCGAGTGCTGGCCCAGGATCGGCCGGGGGTGATGGGGGCCATCGGCACCTGCTTTGGCCGGCACGGGGTGAGCCTGGAGAGCATCACCCAAAAGGAGTGCCACCAGGAGTTGGCGGAGATTGTGATCCTCACCCACAGCGTGCGCGAGGCCGACTGCCGCCAGGCGCTGGCCGAGATCCAGCAGCTTCCCCAGGTGGCCGAGATCCCCAGCCTATTTCGCGTACTGCGCTAACGAAGATTGGCCCCCCGGACGTGATGGAGGAAAAACACCTTGGAAGCGGCAGTGAATCCTGCAACCCCTGAACCCCTTAACGCGGAGGTGGTGGTCATTGGGGCGGGCATCAGCGGCCTGACGCTGGCCTGGCGCCTGCAGCAGGGTTTATCGGCTAGGGGGGGATCCCCTCAAGCGGTGCTCCTGGCGGAGGCCAGCTCCCGCGTCGGCGGCTGCATTTCCACCCAGTCCAAAGACGGCTACCGCTGGGAGGAAGGCCCCAATAGCTTTACCCCCACCCCTGCCCTGCTCAACCTCATTGCCGAGGTGGGCCTGGCCGACCAACTGGTGCTGGCCGATGCCAAGCTGCCCCGCTACATCTACTGGGAAGGAGCGCTGTTGCCGGTGCCTCTGAGCCCCGCGGCAGCCCTGGGATCACGGCTGCTCAGCGTGGGCGGCAAGCTGCGGGCTCTGCAGGGCTTGTTGGGGTTTGTCCCGCCGCCGCCAGGACGCGAGGAAACGGTGCGGCAGTTTTTCCGGCGACAACTGGGATCCGAAGTGGCCGAGCGCCTGGTGGAGCCCTTTACCTCGGGGGTTTATGCGGGGGATCCGGATCAGCTCAGCGCCGTGGCGGCTTTCCCTCGCGTGGCGGGCCTGGAGGAGCGCTATGGCAGCCTCTTTGCCGGCGCCCTGCAGGCTCTGCGCCAAAGACCCCAGCCTTCTCCTGCGGCCATCCAACCCCCGCCCAAACGGGGCCAACTGGGCAATCTGAGGCAGGGGCTGCAGCAGTTGCCAGAGGCCCTAGCCCAAAAGCTGGGCGACAGCCTGCGGCTGGGCTGGCGAGCGCTGCAGCTGAAGCGGGCGGGAGAGCTCTACTGGGTGGGCTTTGAGACCCCAGAGGGATCCCGCTGGGTGGCTGCCCGCCAGGTGGTGCTGGCCCTCCCCGCCTACGAGGCTGCCGCGCTGCTACAGGAGCTCAACCCCCCGGCCAGCCAGCTCTTGGCCGAGATCCTCTATCCGCCGGTGGCGGTGGTGGCTCTGGCCTATCCCCAAGAGGCCCTGCCCCAGCCGCTGCGGGGCTTTGGCCACCTCATCCCCCGTTCCCAGGGCCTGCGCACCCTGGGCACGATCTGGGCCTCCTGCCTTTTTCCAGAGCGGGCTCCCCAGGGCTACCACAGCTTCCTCAGCTTCCTGGGCGGCGCCACCGATGCGGCCTTGGCCCGCCGGCGGGGGATCCCGCCCCTCACGGCTTTGTCTCCTCAAGAGCGGGCCCAACTTGCCCACGAGGAGCTCAGCCAGGTTCTGCTCACCCGCCGCGCCGAGCCCGTCTACCTGGGCGAACGTCTCTGGCCCCGCGCCATCCCCCAGTACACCCTTGGCCACCGGCAACGCATAGCCCAGGTGCAGGCCCACCTGGCCTCCCAGACGCCAGGGATCTGGGTATGCGCCAACTACCTCGATGGCGTGGCCCTGGGCGATTGCGTGCGGCGGGCCGAGGCGCTGGCGCAGCAGCTGTTGTCCCAGGTCTAGTCCTCCCAAGTGGCCAATGGGTCGCCCCTACACGGCGCTGCTTTTGGTTCCCACGGGCATTGGGGCCCGCGTGGGTGGCTTTGCCGGCGATGCTCTGCCGGTGGCCCGCGCCTTGGCCGCTGCAGTCGACTGCCTCATCACCCATCCCAATGTGCTCAACGGCGCCACCCTGTTTTGGCCGATGGGGAATGTGCTCTACGTGGAAGGGTACGGCCTGGATCGCTTCTGTGCCGGGGAGTGGTTCCTCAGGCCGGTGCGGCAAAACCGCGTCGGCGTCATCCTGGATGCCGGGATCCCAGAAGACTTGCGCCAACGCCACCTGCACGTTCTGCAGGCCGCCCAGGCCACGCTGGGGCTGGACATCGGCCCCTTGCGCTTGACTCCTCGACCCCTGGGCGTTGCCGTCAGCTTCTCCCCTGCCGGGGCCAGCCAGGGATCCCTGGCCCAGCCGGATGCGCTTTTGGAAACTGCCCAAGAGCTCGTCCGCTTGGGAGCTGAGGCCCTTGCCGTGGTGGCCCGCTTCCCCGACGATCTGGACTTCAGCCGGTACGAGCAGGGGCAGGGGGTCGATCCCCTGGCTGGGGCCGAGGCCATCCTCAGCCACCTGGTGGTGCGAGAGCTGGGGATCCCCTGTGCCCACGCCCCCGCCTTCTACCCCGATCCCGCCCCTAAGCCGGTCCACCCCCGCGCCGCCGCCGAAGAGGTGGGGTTTACCTTCCTGCCCTCCGTTTTGGCGGGGCTGAGCTATGCCCCCCAGTTTGTCAAGAGGGGGGATCCCCTCCAGCCGGGCGACCTGACGGCCGAGCAGGTGGACAGCGTCATTGCCCCGGCCACTGCCTTTGGCGGCCCCGGCCTGCTTTACCTCGCCAGCCGCCCCCGCCCGCCCCTGTTTATCGCTGTCGAAGAAAACGCCACGGTGATGCAGGTCCACCCCCGCCAGTTGGGGATCCCGCATGTGGCCGTTAGCTCCTACCTAGAGGCCATTGGCGTGGTGGTGGCCCACCGGGCTGGGGTGGCCCTGTCTTCCCTGCAACTGCCCGGCTAGGCCAGGTTCTGGCCCAGAAACGGCAACAGGCCAATGAGCAGCAGGCCCAGCGTGGCCAGCGACCCGACCAAGAAGGAGAGGGAGCGCCCGATAGGAATGTCGCCAATGTAGAAAAAGTTGTAGAGCAGCCGCGCCAGCAGAAACACACCGCAGAGCACGGCCACCCCTTCATCGCCGCTGAGGCCAAACAGCCAGGGATCCGGGTGGGGGCCGGTGACGTAGGCTATCAGGGCTGACGGCGCAAAGGTGCCCAGGGCCTCAAAGCCGTTGGCATGGGCCCAGGTGGCCCGCTGGCCGTAGGGAGGCAGCCGGTCGAACATCGCCCGCGGCGCATGCGGGTCATAACCGACGCGGGCGCGGGCATAGCCCACCACGCCCATGGGCAGGTACACCAACAGGATGGCCGCTGCGATGGAGAACAGGGGAATGGCTTGCAGGGGGAGGTTGAACAACATAGGCAAAAGCAGCAGAAGTAAGGGGCTGCACTAGCCCCTTTTCCAGACTAGCGGCTCTCCCAGGCCCTAGGTTGAGACTTCTGGCACCGGCAAGGCAGGGTCCTCAGGAGTCAGCAAGTAGGCGCCAACGGCCTGCAAGCTGGGCGGGTGCAGAAAAGGGACGGTGACAATGGCCTGCTGGGAGAATCGCTGGGGCAACTGGGCCAAGATGGCCTGGTGGCGGCGCCGCAGCGCTGCACCAAAGGGGGTGGCCTCCTCCAGCCAAACCCGATTGAGAACGGCGTAGGGATGAGGGATCCCCAGGGCATCCAGTTCCGCCAGAAGGCGCTCGGTTTCCGCCAGAACCGCCTGCTCCGGGTTGAAGACGGGGATAAAGCTAACAAACTGGGGATCCCGCAGCCGCTGCCGGAGCTGCCGCACCTGGCCTAAGAGATCCCGCAGCCGCTGCGCCCATTCCGGCCGGCCCACCACGTCGCGGTACTTTAGCCACAGCTTCAGGGCCAGGCTGACCCAACCTTCCAGGGCCTGCGGCATCTGCAAAAAGCGCAGGAGATGGCCGGTGGGGGCTGTATCCACCACCACCAGGTTGAACTGGCCGCTGGCCTCCTGCTCCAGCACCGTCAGCAGGGCCATCACCTCGTCCAGGCCCGGTGGAGCCATCTGCAAAAGCTGCCGCCAGGCCTGCGGGTCGTACTGAACCTCCACCCCCGCCGTCCCTTCGCCGGCCAAGATGGCCGCCACCTCTTCCAGGTACTCCTGCCGGAAGCGCTCCAGCACTGCCGCCGCCTCGATCTCCTGCCCCAGCAAATTGGGCAGCAGCGGCAGCGGATCTTGCCCCAATTTCACCCCGAACAGATCCCCCAGCGAGTGGGCCGGGTCGATGGAGACCAGCAAGAGCTGCCGGTCGGGATGGCGTTGGGCCAAGTTCCAGGCCAGCGCCCCGGCCACCGTGGTCTTGCCTACCCCGCCTTTGCCTCCCACCAGCAGCAGGCGGATCCCTTGGGCCAAAAAATCTGGCAGGGCCACCCTTGGGGGGGAGGGGATCCCGCCGACAGGCTCCCCTGGGCTAGCGGGAATCTCTTCCAACTGCAGCAGCACCTCTGGCAAGGGACGAAGCTGCTGCACCAGCTTGTCCAGGGCCGCCGGCCCAATGGGCTCCTCCAGTTGATAGGGACAAACCCAGATGGGATAGCCAGGCAGCTCCTCTTGGAGCGCTTTTAGCCAGCGCCGCTGTTCCTGCTGGCGGGCCAGGTAGAGGGGGGACGGCGGGATCCCAGACGACGCTCTCCCGCTGGCTCCCAACAACACCTGGTTGACCAACAGGCCGCCAATGGGCACCCGGCGGCTTTGCAGTTGTTGACAAAAGCGGCGCGTCTCCGCCACGCTCAACGGCTCCGGGATCAGCACCAGCCAGGCGGCAGTGCTCTCCGGGTCGGTGAGGCGGGCTTTGCCCCCCTCCAGCTCGCTCTGCAAGCGGGCCAGGAAGGCGTCGGCCTCATCCGGTCGATAGGCGCCCGTGAGGGATTGGACAACCTCGCGGTGCTTGGCCTGGAAGGTGGCAAACACCGCCAGCAAATTGTCGAGAAAGTCGGGCAGTTCCAACAGCCGCAGGGTGTGGCCGGTGGGGGCGGTATCCAGGATAACTGTATCCACCTCTTGGCCCGCCAGCAGCCGGTTGACCTCTAAGATGGCCATCAGCTCGTCCACCCCCGGCCAGTCCAGATCCCAAAGGGGCAGGAGATCTTCCTTGGCCAGCCAACTGCCCCGCTCGGCAATCAGCTCCAGAGCCGGGCCGTAGGTCTGCTTGAAATCCTGCAGCAACACCTCGGCCTGGAGAGCCCGCACCTGCAAGTTGGGCCAATCCGGCAGGGGCTGGGGAACGTCGGCCACCGGGATCCCCAGCACATCCCCCAGGGAGTGGGCCGGATCGGTGGACAGGAGCAGCAGACGGCGCTCTGGTTGCGCCTGGGCCAGGTGACGGGCCAGGGCACAGGTGAGGGTGGTTTTGCCTACGCCCCCCTTGCCGCTAAACAGCAGCAGACGCTGGCAAGGAGAAAGGAGAGACAGGCGGAAAGCGCTCCCGCCACAATCGAGTTGAGCAGGCTGCAAAGGGATCCCTTCTGGCACAGGTCACCCCCATTGTGGCCTGGATCTCCCTTAGGGATGCTCCAGATCAGCGAAGTTTCCCCTCTCCCACCACAACCGGCGTCCTCTGTCCCACGCCAGCAGCGCGTGGATCCCAAGCCAAAATCCCGTCCACAGCCAGTTGTCCAGCCAGATCTTGGCCAAGATGGTCAGGGTCAAGCCCTCCGTTCCGCCCAGAACCAGGCCGGCTGCCAAGATCAGCCCTTCAAAAGCAAGGAACCCTAGGATCAGCATGGCTGGGATCCAAAGATAGTTCAGCAGCAATTGCCTTGGCCTAATAGGTTTGGACTGAGAAAACAGAGGTCGGTAGCCGGCAGCAAAAGCGACCCCCACCGTGCCGATCCCCAAGACCAACCCCCAAGCAAAAGAATCAGGTGTACGGGGATAGTTGTGCCAGGTGTAGCCAAAGATTTGGTTGGCCAGCCAAATCATCGAAGCGCTAATAATTGCCCTTTGGCGAGTTAACGTGGTGCCCGCGATGATGCCAACAGTTACAAAAGGAAGCGTGCAGGTATAGGCAATGTTGCTCAGGCAGCCGATGGTGGTAAATAGGCTGGGCCAAAATCGACCTTGGGCTAGATCTCGGCTGGCTTGGATCCAAATTACTTCTGGGATCCCGCGGCGAGGCTTGGGGATGGACTGGACAAGAGCTTGTAGGCTAACCATAGGCTAATCTCCAGGAAAAAGGTGAGCTTTCAAGGGGCAGTTCTTTAGCAGATGCTCCTGGACAATTTGCCGCGCTACTTGGGGGGTAACCCGCTTGTACCAGGTGCGATCTCCGGAGTAAAAAACCACCGGCCCTTGTTGACAGACTTCTAGGCATCCGGAAGTAATGACCTGAATATCCAAATTGGCTTCCCGCAGGGCCGATTGCAGAGCTTCCACAACGGGCTGATAGTGGCGAGAAGGATAGCAGCGGCTGGAACGGCAAACCGCCAAATAGGGCCGCTTGAGGGGGTTATCTTCATACGGGATCCGCTCTTTTCCCTCGACGTAAATGGCCCGCAGGCGTTCATAAAGGGAGAGCTTCTGATAGTCGGCTTTGCCTTCGGGCAGGTAGTCTTCTCCTGGCCCCAAAAAGGGACTGGGCAAAAAGATCTGCAGCAGCGATTCCTCTGCTCCGTTCCAAAATTGGATCCCCCATTGGCGAGGCTGGCCCTGCGGATTGAGGCGGCGATAGAGGGCGGCGCGGCCGACCAATCTTTTGCGGCGCAGCTCAGGTGGAGTTCTGCTGTAGGGGCCGCCCTGGTGCTCTTCTAGACACAGGTGCAAATGCCAAGTTTCGGTGGCCACGGTCAAATAGCCGTCGTAGAGCACACAGAGAGCAGGGGGATCCTTGAAGGCCGCCTCCAGCACTCCTCCCTCCACCACCTGGCCCACTTGGATCTCGGCCCAGCGCTCCTGAAAGAGCTTATAGAGCAATGGCCCAAGACAGTCGATGTGAGCCGGGATCCCTTCGTAAACGGTTGTCCAGCCGGTGGGGGAAACCTCTTGCCAAGTCTGGTTTAAGGGCGTGATCCAGGGACTGAAAGCGGCCATAGGTTGCTCCTATTGGATTGGCGGAATGCGGGCAATCACCCCCTTTTTGATGGGGCGCTCTGCCCAGGGCAGGATCCCATCGGGCTTTGTCAAATACAGCTCCGCCGTTTGTAAGATTGGCTCTACATCTTTTGGATCGAGATCGCCAAAGACATAGGTCATCTTCCCCGGGGCTGCTAGGGCAATCACGCAGGCATGGCTGCAGCCGCTCATACAGGCAACTGGCTTCAGGTGCAATTGGGAATTGAGCACTTGCGATTGCAAGGCGGCCAGGAGCATTTCTCCTTTGCTAGTCCCTTCTTTTTGGCCGTTCACCCAGCGAGATCCGCAGGTGGTGCAGATCCAGAGGTAATGTTCGGCCTCAGCTTGAGCCGAAGTTGTCGATGGAGAAAAGTTAGGAGATAGAGAGTTGGTTGAGATCGCCATAAGTTGCATCCAAACTAAACCGTAAAGCAGACAATCAACTTGGAAAGTTCTCGCTAAAAGTGGTCAGCCGGAGAGTTAAAAACAGCCTGGGATATCGCTAAAATTGCCCCCGCAAGTTCACCCTCAGCGTGCGGCCAACTCCGGGATAGCCGGGGAAAACTTCATACTGCTCATCCAGCAGGTTGTCGATCCCCAACTCTAGGCTCAGGGCCTCAGCCAACGGGATCCCGCCGCGCAGAGCCACGGTGGTGTAGCCTGGCAGGGATTCCGTATTGGCATTGTTGGTAAAAAAGCTCCCAATGTGATGGACCAAAATCGAGCCGTACCAGCCCTGCTCGTGGCGGTAGCTTAGGCCTAGATTGAAGCTATCGGCTCCTACAAAGGCTAGCTCTTTGCCAACTGTGGCCGGGTTAAGGGCAGCGCGGATGATGGGATCATTGAGGGTATAGTTGGCAAAAAGCGTCCAGTTTTCCCCCAAACGCAAATCTAAAGCCGCTTCCAGGCCGGTATATTCGACCAGCCCGATATTTTCATAGGTTCCCCGGCGCGGCCCAAGGCTGACAAAGGTGATGCCATCGCGGATGCGGTTGTGGGCAAAAGTTAAGCGCAGCAGGCCAAAATCTCCCAAGGTTTGATCCAGGCCGATGTCCAAGCTCTCCCCTCGCTCTGGGCGGAGATTGGGGTTGCCATCCACTTCAAAAAAGCCGCGCAGCCGAAAGAACAATTCCGAGATCAAGGGGGTGCGAAAGCTGCCGGCGTAGCTGGCCCTCAAGGTAGTTCCCTCGGCAACTGCCCACCGGATCCCCACAGCCGGCGAGGTGGCCGAGCCGTTGGCCAAACTGCTGAAGTCCTGACGGATGCCCAGGTCGAGGTGGAACTGGGGATCCGGGCTGTAGTCCAGGCGGGCAAACAGGGCCCCCTGGTTAACCGTATCGTCGTAGTTGATATTGGCAGAACCCCTGGCAAAAGAAAAAGTCGTATTGCGGGCTGAGATAGAGCGATAATCTGCCCCCAAAACTCCCTCTAGGTTTTCGCCGGCCTGCCAAGCATATTGAAGCTGGGATCCCCAGCCATTGCGCAAGATGACGTCGCGGGATCCCTGGCTTTGCGGAGCGCTGAAGCGGTAGTTGAGATCGTCCAAAAAGACTCTTGCCTGCAGGGATCCTGTTTCCTGAGTCCACAGCCAACTGAGATCCAGCAGCAGATCGTTGGTGTTTTGCTCTGCGTCGGGAGAGGGAAACTCTACACTGCCGGGCACGCGAAAGGCTTTGTTGAGGTAGAGGGCGTTGGCTGTTAGGACTTGATCTTCGGCCAGTTGCCAGGTGAGCTTGGCCTGCAAGTTGTGGTACTCCACCGCCGAGTTTTCCCGCCTGCCTGACTTGCCCAGCCGCTCAATGGCAAAGGGAAAGTCGTTGTTACTTTGCAGACGGCGATAGCTGAGCACCCAGCCCAGATCCTGGGCTTGGCCGCGACTTTGGATCCCTTGCTCATTGAGACCGTAGCTGCCGACCGCCGCTTCCAGCACCGTCTCCGTTTCTGGCTGCGGCTCCACCGTGACGATGTTGATCACGCCGCCAACGGCGTCTGAGCCGTACAGGGTAGAGCCGCCGCCGGGGGAGACTTCAATTCGCTCGACGACATCGGTGGTGATTTGCGAGAGGTCAAACCCCCCGAAAAAACCCAGATCGTTGAGAGGGCGGCCATCCAAGAGCACCAATACCTGCGCCGTTCGCGCCCCTCGCATGAATTGAGAGCTAAGAGCTCCCAACTGAGTTCCCGCTGTGCCATCGCTGAGGATCCCGGGCAAGTAGCGCAGGGCTTCCTGCACCGTCCTTGCCCCTTGCTGGCGCATCTGCTGGCGGGTGATGACATAGACGGGGCGGGAAGACTCTCGCAGCAGGCCGGGACGGCGAAACGGGGTGGTGACGGGTTGATTCAAAATCTCGGCGCTGAGGCCGGTATCCAAGATTGCCTGCCCCCAGGCCGGGATCCCCAAACTCAAGATCCCCAGCCCAAGGCTGAGACATACAGTTACAGCCTGTTAAGGGCTCAAGGGGTACAATAGCAGCACTTAGCAAACCAA
>NZ_JANSHJ010000033.1:0-23052 GCF_047502615.1 Synechococcus sp. W60.3
GAGCTGCTGCCCGTGAAAACAGTGCCCGCCCATTTTTCGCAAGTGTATGAGGCACGGGAACTGGACTTTCGCACCGTCTTCGGCTGGGAAGATGACCCAGAGCGGCGCAACTTTGCTATCGGCCAGCCCCTCGACATGGCTGTGCCCATCTGTTTGGACTTGGATCGCTGGGTGGAGCGCAGCAACGGCATTTTCGGCAAATCGGGCACCGGAAAGTCCTTTCTGGCCCGCCTGATCCTGGCCGGTATCATCCGCAAACGGGCGGCGGTGAACCTGATCTTTGACATGCACTCCGAGTATGGCTGGGAGGCAGCCAGCGAAGACAAGCACGCCACTACTGTGAAAGGCTTGCGGCAGCTCTTTCCCGGTCAGGTGCAAATCTACACCCTGGATCCCGATTCCACCCGGCGGCGAGGGGTGCGGGATGCGCAGGAGCTCTTCATCGCCTACAACCAGATCGAGGTGGAGGATCTGGCCCTGTTGGCAGAGGAGCTGAACCTATCGGAAGCCAGCCTGGAAAACGCCATTATCCTGCGCAACGAGTTTGGCCGCGACTGGATCAGCCGCCTCTTGAGCCTTTCCAACACCGAGATTCAAGAGTTTTGCGAACAGAAAATGGGCAACAAAGCCTCGATGATGGCCCTGCAGCGCAAGCTCACCCGCCTTGACAACCTCAAGTACATCCGCAGCACCCTGCCCCACAACTACATCGGCCAGATTTTGGATGCCCTCAGCCGCGGCATTCACGTGGTTATCGAGTTTGGATCCCAGTCCAACTTGCTCTCCTACATGTTGGCGGCCAACGTCATCACCCGCCGCATTCACCAGGCCTACGTGCACCAGACGGAGCGGTACTTGCAATCCAAAAATCCCCTCGACCGGCCCCGTCAACTGTGCATCACCATCGAGGAGGCCCACCGCTTTCTAAATCCGCGGGCGGCCAAGCAGACCATCTTCGGCACCATTGCCCGCGAGATGCGCAAGTACTTTGTCACGCTGCTGGTGGTGGATCAGCGCCCTTCCCGCATCGACAGCGAGGTGATGTCGCAGTTGGGCACTCGCATCACGGCGCTGCTCAACGACGACCAAGATATCGAGGCGGTGTTCACAGGGGTGGCGGGTAGCCAGAACTTGAGAACGGTGTTGGCCAAGCTGGATTCCAAACAGCAAGCCCTAATTCTGGGCCATGCCGTGCCCATGCCGGTGGTGGTGCAAACCCGCCCCTACGACCAAAGGTTCTACGCCGAAATTGCCGATCCTGACTGGTCTCAGGCTGAGGATGCGGAGGTGCTCCTGGCCGCCCAACAGGCTAAGTCCGAGCTGGGGCTGTGAGCACAAGCTGCCCGCACCGCTCGGAACATGCCAAAGCGACACAGCCCTGTGCCGAAAGCCAGCCGCATCAGCAAAAAGGTGGGTACCTCCCGCAAGGACTTCACCAAGCCGACCAAGCCAAACCTGAGAAAGCCCTCAGGGCGGACAACACCCTGCCAGATGGAATCCAGCCAAGAGGGAAGGGTCTCCTGAGTCCAGTCGGCGGTTTCTACCCGTCCCGCCACCAGGCCAGTAGCCTCCAACTGCTCGGCAAAGCCTTCGATGCTGGAGAAGGAAGGGTGCGACCATTGATCCAACAATTGCCGCATCACCAGCCGCTCCCAAAAGTTCAGGGGCTTTTGCCGGTCGTCCCGCTGGTTCCAGTCCGCCACCACCAGGATTCCCCCTGGCTTCAGCACCCGCAGCATCTCTTGGGCATAGCGGGCCTTGTCCGGCATGTGGGGCCCTGCCTCAATGGACCACACCACATCGAAGCTGGCATCGGGGAAGGGCAGGTCGAGGGCATCTGCCACCTGAAACTGGACAGGCAGATCAGGGGGGGTGAGCTCCTGGGCCCGCTGCACCTGCTGCGGGCTGATGGTGATGCCGGTCACCACAAAGCCATAGTCGCGGGCCAAGATGCGACAACTACCGCCAATGCCGCAGCCCACATCCAACACCGTCGTCCCCGGCGGCAGCCGATCCAGCCCGCCCCAGCGCACCATCTCGTGGACAAAGTCGTGCTTGGCCTGGATGAAGTTCTTCCGCCGCGGCGGGGATCCGTAGTGGCCCAGGTGAATATGCTCGCCCCAGTAGAACTCCAGGATCCCGTCTCGCGTCCATTCGTCGTAGGCGCGGGCTACCGATTCAGGAGAGCGGTACTTGCGGGCGGTCAACAGGTAGGCTCCCAATCCTATAGCTAGGAGCAGGACTAGGCCCCAAAAAACCCAGAGTGTTGGATTCATTAGAACTACCTTGAGATGGCTAGAGATGGCAATTGATGATTGTTGCTGCGGTGGCAACAGACACAGCGGGGATCCCTTCTGGCCTCCGTTGATCCAGCGGAGCAAAGCCCCACTCTCATCTTGCCCTATTTGCCAGCCGCAAGGCGGCCTAGGAGTGTCGTAGCCGCACGGTTGCCCGCGGAGGAGACGCTGGCCTGAGCAACCTTGCCGGGGGCTAGGTGGCCTGGAGCTCCTCCCTTAGACGCTGAGTGGCTGCCACCATGTTTTTCAGGGCAGGGATCACTTCCTCCCAGCGGCGGGTTTTTAGGCCGCAGTCGGGGTTGACCCAGGTTTGCTCTAGCGGCAAGTAGGCCACTCCCAGGCGCAGTTGCCGGAGAATCTGCTCGGTGTCGGGCACCGCCGGGCTGTGAACGTCGTAAACGCCGTTGCCTACCTGGTGGCGATAGCCGGCTTGGGCAATCTGCAGCAAGGTTTTGTTGCTGCTGCGGCTGTTTTCGATGGAGAGGACGTCGGCATCCAGACGCTCGATGTGCTCGATGATGTCCCCGAACTCCGAGTAGCACATGTGGGTGTGGATCTGGGTTTCGGGCTTGGCGCCAGCGGTAGTCAGGCGGAAGGCCTCCACCGCCCAACTTAAGTATTCTGGCCAGCGCTCTTTTTTCAAGGGCAGCCCCTCTCGCAGCGCTGGCTCGTCCACCTGCACCATCGCGGCTCCGGCAGCTTCCAAGTCGGCCACCTCTGCCCGCAGGGCCAGGGCAATTTGCAGGGCCTGCTCGCGACGGGAAACGTCAACGCGGGGGAAGGACCAGTTGAGCATGGTTACCGGCCCTGTCAGCATCCCCTTGACCGGCTTTTGAGTCAGAGATTGGGCCACCTTGAACTCCCGCACCGTCATGGGGCGAGGGCGAAACACGTCGCCGTAGAGAATGGGGGGACGCACGCAGCGGCTGCCATAGCTCTGCACCCAGCCGTGCTCGGTAAAGGCAAAGCCCTGCAGTTGTTGGGCGAAGTATTCCACCATGTCGGTGCGCTCGAACTCACCATGCACCAGCACATCCAGGCCAATTTCTTCTTGGATGCGGATGCACTTGGCAATTTCGGCGTCGATGGCAGCTTCGTATTCGGCCTGGGAGATCTCGCCCTTTTTGTACTTGACCCGCCACTGCCGGACTTCGGGGGTTTGGGGAAAAGAGCCGATGGTGGTGGTCGGCAGCGGTGGCAGCTTGACCTGCCGGCCTATACGCTGCTCGTAGGGAAGGGAGCGCTGGAAGTCCTGCGCCGTCAGGTTGGCCAAGGCCTGGCGCACTGTAGAGTTGGGGGGATTGAAGTCCTGGAAGGCCTGCCACTGCTGCTCCAGCTCCTGCTGCTGGGCGGCGGTGTCTTCGCCGTTGAGGGTGCGGGCCAGCAGAACCACCTCGGCCAGCTTCTGCTCGGCAAAGCTGAGAACATTGCGCAAAGGCTCTGGCAGGTGGGTTTCCAGAGCAGCGTCGTGGGGCACAAATTGGAGCGAGCAAGAAGGCTGCACCCGCAGGTTGGGGGCTAGGGCTTGCAGCTCTTGCAGAGTGGCCAGAACGGCTTTGGGCTGGATCTGCCAGACGTTGCGCCCGTCCACTACCCCCGCCCCCAGGATCTTGTCGGCGGGGAAGCCGTGGGCTCTGACCAGTTCCAGGTTGTGGCCGCGGGTGAAGTCGAGGCTGAGGCCAGCTACCGGAAGCTCCACCGCCCAGGGGTAAGTCTCCCCCAAGTCGTCAAAGTAGGTAACCAGGTGGAGAGGGATCCCCACGCTTGCAAGCCAGCGGTAGGTCTGCTCCACCGCTTCCTGAAGACTTTTGCCTTCGCTGGTCACCAAGATGGGCTCATGGACTTGCACTTCCCGGATCCCCAGGCGCTGCAGCTCCTGCAAGAGTTCTCTGTAGAGAGGAAGCAGCTTCTCCAGATCCCCCCGCAACTCGCCAGAGCGCTGGCTTAGAGCAAGAAGGGTAACCGGACTGAGGAGGACGGGGCTGGTGCGGTTTCCTAGGATCCCTTGCGCCCGTCGCACCGTGGCCAGGAAGTCGTCGAAATGGGCCTGAGGGATCGCGTCGGCCTCAATTTCCGGCACCAGGTAGTGGTAGTTGGTGTCAAACCACTTGGTCATTTCCAAGGCCGGCAGCCCCTCCTGCCCCCGCGCCATGGCAAAGTAGCGCTCCAGGCCTGATAAGCTCTGAAACCGGGAGGGAATCAGCCCCAGCCAGGTGGCCCAGTCCAAAACGTGGTCGTAGAGGGTTTGATCTCCTACGGCAATGTGGTCGAGGTTGGCCTGTCGCTGGGTTCGCCAGGCCTGACTCTCCAGATCCTGCAGCGTCGCCAACAAGGCTTCCGCCTCCAGGGTGCCGCCCCAAAAGGCCTCCAGGGCTTTCTTCAGCTCGCGGCGCTTGCCCATGCGGGCATAGCCTAGGGTTTGAGTTTCAATGGCCATAAGGTACCTTGTCCTGAATCGAATTCGGTAATTGAGGTTGCCGCCAGTTGTCATCCAACCTAGGCAGCAAGAGATGGCCGCCGACATGCCTATCGGTGGCATCCCGGCAGAAGGTTTTCCCTAGGCCAGGAAACCTGCCGGAGCTGTCAAGGCGTTCCTTCACCCTGGCGGCTTGCCCACTCTGCACAGGGGGATGCCCAGAGGACTCTTTTGTGCAACCAAAGCGAGCAACCGTCCTCCTAGCTGCCCCTGAGCTAACTGCTCAGCTCTCTTGTCCGCGCTTTTGACTGAGTGCCTACGATCCGAGAGCGTCGAAAATCCGTAAGCAGGCCGATGAAAAAACTTCGAGACGGGAACGGGCTAACGTCAAAATGGGGAGCATATCTGTACCTCGCAGATATGGTGAACTGTGGAAAAACCGCCGGCGGGCATTCTGACTTGCTCAGTTTTGGAGGGGCTGGCTTGCGTCTCAAGGCCTCTTGCAACAACGAACTAGGGATCCCAAGTCCAAAACCGGCTCACAGCTGCGGGACAGCGGCAGATTCTCACTGCACTTTCCCCGTTGCCTCTGACGGCTGATCCCCGTCAGAACCGACAGTAGACTTTATCCTATCACTGGTTTTAGCGGGACTGGGCGGATTTGAACCGCCGACCTAGCGCTTAGGAGGCGCTTGCTCTATCCAGGCTGAGCTACAGCCCCAGGTCAGGTACCTCACTGATACTAGCAGAGAGGCTAGAGGGTATCGCCGCAAGGCTGCCGAGCAATAGCGTTCTTATGGAGTTGCTGGAACAAAGGCTTTGCTTTCTGACATAAAACCCAACGCGGCGGCTCACCCCAGTAGTACTCTTTTTTCCAAATGGGCAAGCGCTCCTTGATTGCATCAATGATGTAACGTGCTCCAGCAAAAGCGGCGCCGCGATGTTCAGCTGTAGCACCAACCCAAACCGCAATATCACCAATTGCAAGATGACCCTGGCGGTGACAAGCAACAGCACCGCAGAGGCCAAACTTGGCGTGGGCTTCTCGGAGGATCTTCTCGCCCTCCTTCTGGGCAAGGATCTCGTAGACTTCGTACTCCAAGCTGAGAACAGGTTTGCCCTGGCTGTGGTTGCGTACCCAGCCCTCGAAGGTTACTAAGGCACCCGCTGTGTTATTGACGAGCAAACGACTGAGTTCAGCTGGCTGGATGGTGCTATCCACAATTAGAAAACGCAGCATTTAGCCCCCACAAACTGGTGGAATGAAAACTACCAAGGCACCTTCATCTATCGGCCTAGTCAAGTCACAGAACTCATGATTGACAGCAACCTTAACGTCCTCCGCTGCTAGCGAAAATCCATACTTTGCTTGCAGCTGCTGATAGAGCTCTAGGTAGTTTGCTGCACTGGTTTGCAGCACTTCGCTGCTCCGCTGAGCCTGTTCCCGCAGCACTGCTACATATTGAATTGTTACGGTCTTACTTAGGACAGATTGAGTTACCATGGCTGCAACTACCCCAAACTGATTGGAAAGTGGCATACTCCTCGGCGGTATTGACGTTCATGAGCTCGACCTCATGGTTGGGGGTAACTAGGGTGCAGGGCTGCCTGCTGAGGATTTCCACAGGGCAGTACACCCCTTCCGCGTAAGCCCTTTCTAGTACCGCTGCAGCTTGAGGAGTATAGATGGCGCAAAGAGCTTCCGGGAAGCCGCGCTCGGGGTTAACATAGCAAGTTGCGATTGTTTCGGCTTGGTAGTGATCCAGCAGCTTTTGGATTGTTTCTGACCGAAGGTTCAGTAGATCACAGGCAACAACCAACCAGTTAGCTTCAGGATGAGTATTCAAGGCAGTCAATAGGCCACTGATCGGGCCAACGCTTTCTACTAGATCTGGTAGTGTGGGCAAGAGCTCTAGAGCTGTGCCCGACCACTGACCGGCACGCGCTGACAAGTAAACCTGCTGGCAGTAGGGCTGCAGCAGTTCATAGAGATAGGCGGCGTGAGGTTTGCCAAAAGGGTTCAGCAGCGCTTTATCGCGACCCATGCGCTTGCTACGTCCCCCTGTGAGCACCAAGCCATAGAGGGGACGTTCCAGGAGGGCGTTTTTGCCGCCGGACTTAGTTACTAGGCGGGTCTCCTGGATGCAGATATGGGGCGACACCGACTTGCACATGTCATAGATTGTCAGCGCTGCTGTTGCCGCACCACAGAGAGCTTCCATTTCAACCCCTGTCTTAGCCCTGGTCTTGACAGTGCAGTGGATGGTTACAAGCAAGTGATCATCAATTGTGATATCAAAGGTGCAGTCTTCAACAGGGATCTGATGACAAAAGGGGATCAGTTGGTCAGTTCTTTTAACAGCCATTGTACCGGCAATGGTTGCTGTCTGAAATACCGGTCCTTTTTTCAGGTGGATATCTTGGCCAACAACATAGGATCTAAGAGCAGGTGGCAGTTGAACTCTTGCCCGTGCTGTGGCCGTTCGCAAAGACACCGATTTGTGGCTAATATCTACCATATGCGGATGGCCTTGAGCATTAAGATGGGCCCATGTACGATCAGCTTTGTCCATAGAGCTAGCCCCCTAAGCCGTACATTGGGTGTGAGACCTGCTCAACCCGGCGCAGTGGTTTCATCCCCAAAAGCTGCTGGTAAATTTGCTGACGTTGGCCTGGTGTTTTGTCTCGAACCGAGAGACCCTCCTCACTAAATAGGCAGGCAAAGAGACGACCATCAGCTGTCAAGCGCCACCGGGAACAGCTGCTGCAGAAGGGCTGAGACTCAGAGGCAATAAATCCAACTTTAACATTCTCGTCGATTGTAAAGTAAAACGCTGTCGAATCAGGTGCCGCTGGAAGGGGGGTTAGAGTATAGCGTTCTTGCAGACGGGCAATGCACTCTTGTGCTGAAACGTAGTGTTCTTCATAGAGAGAGTTGGCATAGCCGACCCGCATCAGCTCCAGAAAGCGAACTGTCACGCCTGTCTTGCGGGCAAACTCAACGAAATCAAATAGCTCGCAATCGTTGATCCCCCGCATTACAACCGTATTGACTTTGAGGCTAAATCCCCGGGCAATACCCTCCTGGATATTACGGAGAATATCCGCCAGGCAGTCGCGACGGGCAATTGCAGCTTGGGTGGAGGGCTGTAGGCTATCGAGGCTAACATTAAGGTTGAGAACGTTGGCAGCCTTGAGAACGTCCCAGTAGCGGTGGAGCAGCAGGCCATTGGTTGTTAGGCTGAGGGACGGGATCTTCAGCTTGGCAAGTTCCTGAATGACTTCATCAAAGTCTTGCCGAACCAGAGGCTCACCACCTGTAATGCGAACTTCTTCAATGCCATAGTCCAGCAACTCGCCAATAATTTCTTTGTATTGCTGCGGAGTTAAGTAGCTACTTTTGTCCAGAAATTCTGGATGCAAAGGCATGCAGTAGCGGCAGCGAAGGTTGCATTGATCGGTTAGAGAAACCCTTAGCTTGCGAATGCGACGATTCCATTGATCCACTAGCTGCATCTTAGTACCACGGATAGAATTGGACGCTTTGCTCGGGGCTGAGGATAGTTTGAGCCGGGGGTAACTCTACAAAGCCATCGCTGTCTGTTAGAGCGATGAAGTCTCCGGAGTTGTTAGGCATAATCGGTGTAAAGACTCGGTTGGCGCTCATCTTAACGGGCACAAAAAGAGTGAGATTGGGTTTGAAGGTAATGACTTCACTTAGGTGCCCAGAGTCAGTGTTACGGTTGAGGAGATAACGATGCAAACATACAAGAGCTGAGATGGGGTTGCCTGGGAGGCCCCAAACTATAGTATTGGCCTGATGGTCGATGCCAAACCACATTGGCTTGCCTGGCTTTTGCGCCACGCCGTGGATGTAGGCAGTAACACCACAGCTTTGCCAGATGGCCGGCAAGTAGTCACACTTTCCCCTTGAAACACCCCCAGAGTAAATCAAGAGGTCGTAGTTTGGGGTATTGGCTTGGTAGTGGGTGGCAATGGCAGCAGGATCGTCCGGAAGGTGATCGGTCTCAACCTCGGTATACCCGTAGGCAAGAAGAGCCGCTCGGAGGGCCTCAGCGTTGGAGCGCCGCAGTTGGTAGGGTGCAGGGGTCTGCTCAATGGGAATCAATTCGCTGCCAGTTGCCACAACTTTGATGCGAGGAGTCCTCTCAACTTGGATGCGGCTGTAGCCAAAGGAGGCCAAGATCCCGACGTGGATGCTCTTGAGGGTAATGCCGGGACGGAGAACCAGCGCTCCTGCAGAACAATCGCTACCTTGGGGATGAACAAAATCACCCCTGTTGCGTTCGACTTCCTGGGTGATGGTGGCAATTCCTCCCTCGATACGAATTTGCTCGTAGGGAATGACGAGATCACTACCCAGCGGCAGGGCACAGCCAGTCATCACTTCCAAGCACTGCTGCGGATCGGGCAGGGTGGCAGGGCTTGTCCCTGCAGGGGCTATGCCTGCAACAGCAAAGCTTCGCTGCCCAGCAGCATAAGCGGCATAGTTGATGGCGATACCGTCCATCAGGACCCGGTTAATTGGCGGGTAGTCCCGATCGGCGTAGATCGGCTCTGCCAAAACCCGGCCCACACAGCTTGCAATCGGGATCGACTCGGTTTTGGCTGGCAGCCAGTGGTCTTTAATAATGGCTTCAGCTTCCTGGACAGTGACCATAGGTGTGGGGTGCGGAAAATTCCTGAAAGGCGGGTAGGAAATTGCGGTTTTCGTGGCCAGGGCGACTGAGCTTAATGAGGGCAAAGCGCTGCAACGGGGTCAGCTTTTGCCATAGCTCAAGAGTCAGCACGACCCCCTTGGCTGCCGCCTGCTCAAGAACGCAGTCAGGGATGGTGGTAGCGTCTTCCCAGGCAGGGTTTGGATCAACAGTTACCTCAGCGGCCTGCTCTTGGCAGACACTTTCGATAAGGTGAATTAGGTAGGCGCGGTAGGCAGCTCGGTTGTCAGCGGTATCCGTTGGCAGGTCAACCAAACTTTGGCGCTGCTGGTAACTAAAACGCAGCCACTGATGTAACTTGAGCTTGATGCCGCACTGATCGAGCTTTAAGCGCACGATCATGGGAATGCAGCGAAGGCTGTCGGCAAAGTCTTGCTCAAACTTAAAGATCATTTTGGTGGCAGCTCGATGCGACTAAGCTTGACGGCACAGGCTTTGAGTTCAGGTTGCTTTGAGCTGGGGCAGGCAACCGGGTGGGTGAGAGCGTTACAGCTTGTATCATTGCCCCACAATGCCCCCCAGTGCATGGGCATGAACACTGTGCCAGGGCTGATGGCGCAGGTAATTTTAACCGGCAGGGTAGCCTTGCCGCGCCGTGATTCAATCCTCACCCAGTCACCCTCAGTTAGCCCTACCTTGCTGGCATCGCGGGGATGGATTTCGAGAAAGGGTTGGGGGTGCATTGCTCGGATTTTGGCGACATGTCCAGTGCGGGTTTGGGTGTGCCAATGGCCATAGAGACGTCCTGTGGTGAGGATGTAGGGATATTCAGGGTCGGGCGGCTCGGCAAGGCCGCGGGAATGGCTGGGGATAAAGCGGGCACGACCTGTGGGCGTTGGGAAACGGTGAAAGGACTCCGTCCCGCTGGCGCGATCGGTATAGAGGTTGCGGGTCTCCACTGAACCTGTGCGCGGATATGGCCATTGCTGAGGCCCCTGGCGCAGGAGCTCATGGCTGAGGCCAGACTGATCGCAGAGACGCCCGGCAGTTAGACCCACATATTCGGCAAAGACCTCAGCGCTATCGGCAAAGTCAAATGCCTTGGCAAAGCCCAGGCGGCGGCCTACTTCCGCCCAAATTTCCCAATCAGCCCGCGCTTCACCAGGAGGGTTACGCCAAGCTGGACAGAGGGTAACGCGGCGCTCCGAATTGGTCATGGTGCCTGTCTTTTCACCCCACTGGGCAGCAGGGAGTACCAGATGGGCATAGGCAGTGCTTTCGGTGGGGAAGTAGGCGTCTTGGACAATCGTAAAGGGCGACCGCGCCAGAGCTGCTTCTACCCGACGTAGATCAGGCAGGCTCACCAGGGGATTGGTGGCGGCAATCCACAAAATATCGAGGGCATCGGCTTCGAGGGCACGGATCATCCCCAGCGCATCAAGGCCAGGTTCAGGGTTAATTGGGCCAAGCTGCCAGTGCTGCTCCACTGCTGCCCGATCCTCTGGATTCGTAACCTTGCGGTAGCCGGGCAATAGATGTGCCAAGCCGCCCGCTTCTCGACCGCCCATAGCATTGGGCTGACCTGTTAGCGAAAAGGGCCCTGCCCCTGCAAACCCTATCTGGCCGGTGAGCAAATGGAGATTGATGAGGCTGGTCACCTTGGCCGTGCCTTCGCTGGACTGGTTAAGCCCCATCGACCACATGGAAAGCGTTTTCTGCGACTGCTGCCACAGTCGCGCAACAGCAAGTACCTCCTCAACTTCTAGGCCACAGCGGCTGGCTACTTGCTCAGGGGTGTAGTCGGCAACCAGGGCAGCATAGGCTTCAAAGCCTTCGGTGTGCTGGGCAATGAAGTCATGGTTGATGGCGCCCCACTGAATGAGTAGGTGAGCAATGCCATTGAGCAAGTCAATATCGCTACCTGGAGTAATCCTCAGATACAAATCGGCCTCCTCAGCCGTCTGCGTACGACGGGGATCCACCACAACAATCTTTAGGCTTGGGTCGCTTTTGTGGCGCTTGCGCAAGCGATTGAACAGAATTGGGTGGCATTCAGCGGTATTGGTGCCGATCAAAAAAGCCAGCTCGCAGCTATCGAGATCCGTGTAGCTACAGGGGGGGCCGTCCGAGCCGAGACTCTGGCTGTAGCCCTCTACGGCAGAAGACATGCAGAGGCGGGAATTGCTGTCGAAGTTATTGCTTCCTAGACACCCCTTAAGTAGCTTTTGGGCAATGTAGTAATCTTCGGTTAGCAACTGCCCTGAGCCGTAGATGGCAATCCTTTCGGGAGAGGTCTGGCGAATGCGCTCGAAATTAAATCCAGCGCTTGATCCCAGCTCACCGGCTGGAAATCCTCGCTGAGGCTAGGGCGATAGAGAGGCACCGTAGCCCGATTGCAATCGAGGGTTTCCAGGAGAGTCGCACCCTTAACGCAAACCATGCCCTGGCTGGACGGATGAGCTCGATCGCCGCGAATTTTTGTGCCGTCGGCCAGAATTTCTAGGCCACAACCAACCCCACAGTAGGGACAAAGGCTGCGTACGTTATCCATGTTCCCCCTCTGTTGTTACTTGGCTTGGTGTGGGCAAGGCGGCCGTAGGGAAAGAAGCTAGGGGTGGTGGGCCTAAGGCCTGCTTATCTAGCTGTCCTTGCCGCGGTTCTCACAAGTTCCAACGCCCCAGCCTAGAGACATTGACCTGGAACTTTTGTAGCTTGCGT
The DNA here is from genome assembly GCF_047502615.1 of Synechococcus sp. W60.3. Taxonomy (NCBI): domain Bacteria; kingdom Bacillati; phylum Cyanobacteriota; class Cyanophyceae; order Synechococcales; family Synechococcaceae; genus Synechococcus; species Synechococcus sp. W60.3. Next base: position 12,111 of record NZ_JANSHJ010000033.1, read on the forward strand.
TACTTTTTGCTCCTCACTATGCGGAAACATCATATGCGGAAACATCATAGGAGGAATGCTTGAGCAGCATAGCCACCTCCTGCCAACTGCGGTTAGGTCTCTAGGCAAAGCAAGGGAGAAACAGGCAAGGAGTGCTCCTAAAGGCTCCGTCCTGCTAGACGAGGCGAGGAAAGTTTTAGGTCTGTAAAGGGCAACCTGAGATCAAGCTGCATAGGGGAGAAAGGCCCCCGAGTCGTTTGCACTTGGATACTGACGCTCCAAAGGGGAAGCAGACGCTGCTATGAGCTGACTTTCTCTTCATAAAGCCTATCTAATGCTCTGCCGTCGAGCAACTAAAGCTCCGCACGTCATGACCTTGATCAAGCTGCTGGCGGTAATCGTAATTGTCGGCATTCTCTCTGCTATTAGCATTCCCAATTTTCTTAACCACATTCGCCGTTCCAGAGTTGCAGAAGCCCAGACAGCTCTAGCAGCTATCGGCGGTGCTTCAGAAGTTTTCCGAATGGACTTCATGGTTTATCCTCCTGCCTACGCCGATATTGAATTTGGCGGGATCCACAGGGATCGCTATTTGCAAGATCCTTGGCAAGCCCCCAACTATCGTCTTCCTGGAGTTGTTCCTCCCACTGCCAGCTCAAGCGGCGTTCGTTGGATGACTGAGTCTCACACACATACAACTGTTAGTGGGGATCTCCTGCGCTGCGACCTTGGCTTAGGGGATCGCCAGCAAGAGGTTTTGGCCTCTGGCTACGACCTGCGCAGCTCTTGCAACCTCTATCGCTAGGAAGACAAGACTCGGGCAACTTGAGCTTGAGCTGCCGACTAGCTGTTCCATCGATTGGCCGGTTCTTAACCTGCTCGACAGGTGTTATCTTGAAAGCGCCTGTGAAAGGGGAAGCGGAGCTTTGGCCAGTAGCCTGCTGATCCGCAATGCCGAGCTGGTGGTACCGGAAGGGGATCCCTGGCTGGGAGATGTGCTGGTGAAAAACGGGCAGATTGCCGAGATCGGCCAGCATCTGGCTGCAGAAGGGGTGGCCAGGGTCATCGACGCCGAGGGCCATACCCTGATGCCGGGGGTGATCGACCCCCAGGTTCACTTTCGCGAGCCGGGCCGGGAGCACAAAGAAGACCTACAGACGGGATCCTGGGCCTGTGCCCGCGGCGGGGTAACCAGCTTTTTGGAGATGCCCAACACTGACCCGCTGACGATCGACCAGGCAACGCTGGATGACAAGTTGGCCCGGGCCGCCAGCAAGTGTGTGGTCAATTACGGCTTTTTCATCGGCGCTACCGCCGATAACTTGAAGGAGCTGCAGACGGTGCAGGGGGCTTGCGGCATCAAGATCTTCATGGGATCCATGCACGGCCCCTTGCTGGTGGACGACCAGGCGGTGCTGGAGCAGATCTTTGCCGAGACGGATCCCCATTTTGTTATCGCTGTCCACGCTGAAGATCACTCGCGGATTCAAGCTCGGCGGGCCCTCTTTGCCGGACGCACGGACGTAGCCGTTCACTCGCAAATCCAGGACGAGGAAGCGGCGCTCATCGCCTCGCGGCGGGCTTTGGACCTGGCCACCCGCTATCGCCATCGCCTGCACATTTTGCACCTTTCCACCGGCTTGGAAGTGGAGCTGCTGCGCCGGCACAAGCCCGCCTGGGTCAGCGCCGAGGTCACCCCCCAACACCTGTTGCTCAGCACTGCCGACTACGCCCGCCTGGGATCCCTGGCCCAAATGAACCCGCCGCTGCGGGATCCGGCTACCCTCCCCCAGCTTTGGCAGGGGCTGCACGAGGGCATCCTGGATTGCATCGCCACCGACCATGCCCCCCACACCCTGGCCGAAAAAGCCCAGCCCTACCCCCACTCCCCCTCCGGCATGCCGGGGGTGGAGACGGCCCTGCCCCTGATGCTGACTGCCGCCCAGCAGGGCCGCTGTACCCTGCGCCAGGTGGTGCAGTGGATGTGCGAGGCGCCCGCCCGCCTCTACGGGATCCCCAACAAAGGACGGCTGCAGGTGGGCTACGACGCCGACCTGGTGCTGGTGGATCGCCACACGCCCAAGCCGGTGCGGCGGGAAGAGCTGCTCACCAAATGCGGCTGGAGCCCGTTTGAGGGCTGGGAGCTGGTGGGCTGGCCGCTGCTCACCATCGTGGGCGGGCAGATCGCCTTCCAAAATGGCCAGGTGGATCCCTCAGTGCGCGGCAGGGCCCTGACCTTTCGGCGCTAGGGGGATCCCCTTCGAGGTTGCACCTGTTCAAACCTTTCAAGATAGCGGTTGAACACTGGGCTGCTTTGGCTTCTCCCTACTTAAGCAAGAGGAGCAGAGCGCCGGATCCCATCTCAGTTTATACAAATAGCAGTGAAACGGTTCGTTACGTCGTTATTGCCACGCAACACTGTCGCGAACGCGCCGCTCTAACTCCCCTCTCCCTCTGGGAGAGGGGCTGGGGGTGAGGATAGTGACGAGGAACGCTTGGGGAGTGTCTTACGCCCTTTCAGTAAGCCGTGCTACTTTGAAGGCGATAATCGATGATAATCAAGTTGGAAAACACCTAAGGAGCGACTATGAAAGTTGCCTACGTCTTCATCACCCCCCGCGGCGGCACCTACAAGCTGGGCCAGATGATCCTGCCCCAGCTAGAAGCAGGGGTACACGGCGCGGAAGTGGTGGGCATGTTCTTTTTCGACGACAACTGCTTTGTCTTGCGGCAGGGGGATCCCATCGGCGAGCGCCTGGCCAAGATTGCCGAAGCGCAGAACATTTTGCTGATGATGTGCGACATGTGCGCCCTGGAGCGCAACCTGGCGGAAGGGGAACCCAAGTGGTGCGACTCAAAAGGCCAGGGGCGCAAGGAGCCGGGCCATTGTGTTCCCAAAAACGTGGTCAAAGGGGTGCAGGTGGGCTGCTTCCCCGACCTCTACGCGGCCTTGCAAGACAACCCACCTGACCAGGTGATCAGCCTCTAGCCAACTGGCCTAGCTGACGGCTACAGCAGCAGGCGGCTCTTGGCGGGGCTGAGAGCCGATCTTGCGGAAGATCAGCCGCTCGTTGGCCACCTCCACCAGGATGCGGTCGCCGGGCAGGAACTCGGTTTTCCAGCAGCTTGGTGGCGAGGGGGTTTTCGATCTCCCGCTGGATTACCCGCTTCAGCGGGCGGGCGCCAAACACGGGGTCGTAGCCCAGCTCGGCCAGGTAGTCCTTGGCCTCTTCGGTGAGGACAATTTCAATTTGCTGATCCGCCAGCAACTGCTCCACCCGCCGCATCTGCAGGCTGACGATCTGGCGGATTTGCTCTTTGGTTAGAGCGTGGAAGATGATCAGTTCATCCACCCGGTTGAGGAACTCCGGCCGGAAGTGGTGCCGCAGCATGGCCAGCACCTGGCTTTTCATCTCCTCGTAGCGGCTCTCGTCGCCGCCAATTTCCAGGATGAGCTCGCTGCCAATGTTGCTGGTCATGATGATGATGGTGTTTTTGAAGTCCACCGTCCTGCCTTGGGAGTCGGTGATGCGGCCGTCGTCCAGCACCTGCAGCAGGATGTTGAAGACATCAGGGTGGGCTTTTTCCACCTCGTCAAAGAGCACCACCGAGTAGGGGCGCCGCCGCACCGCTTCCGAGAGCTGCCCGCCTTCTTCGTAGCCCACATAGCCCGGCGGAGCCCCAATCAAGCGGGAGACGGAGTGCTTCTCCATGTACTCCGACATGTCGATGCGCACCATGGCCTCGGAGGTGTCGAAGAGGAACTCCGCCAGGGCGCGGGCCAGCTCGGTCTTCCCGACGCCGGTGGGCCCCATGAACAGGAACGAGCCAATGGGCCGATTGGGATCCTTGAGGCCGGCCCGGGCCCGCCGGATGGCGGCTGCCACCGCCGCTACCGCCTCGTCCTGGCCCACCACCCGCTGGTGCAAGTGGGCTTCCAGGCGCAGCAGCTTCTGCTTTTCCGACTCCATCAGGCTGGTGACCGGGATCCCGGTCCAGCGGGAGACGATCTCGGCAATGTCTTCGGGCGTCACCTGCTCCCGCAACAAGGGCTCGCCGTTGGCCTGCAGCTTGGCCAGGTGGGCCTCCTGCTCTTGGATCTGGCGCTCCAGCTCCATGAGCTTGCCGTATTTGAGCTCGGCAGCGCGGTTGAGGTCATATTTTTGTTCTGCCTGTTCAATCTGCAGCTTGACGGCATCCCGCTCGGCCTTGAGGTTTTGCAGCCGCTCGATGGCCTCTTTTTCCATCTGCCAACGGGCGCTCAGCTCCCGCTGCCGCTCCATCAAGTTGGCCAGCTCCTGCTCAATTTTGCCCAGGCGCTCTTTGGAGGCGGGGTCGTCTTCTTTCTTGAGGGAGAGCTCCTCCATCTGCAGTTGCATGATGCGCCGGTCGATTTCATCCAATTCGACGGGCTTGGAGGTGATCTCCATCTTCAGCTTGGCCGCCGCTTCGTCCACCAGGTCGATGGCCTTGTCGGGCAGGAAGCGCTCGGAGATGTAGCGGTTGGAGAGGACTGCCGCTGCCACCAGGGCCGAGTCGCTGATTTTGACCCCGTGGTGCAGCTCGTAGCGCTCTTTGAGGCCGCGCAGGATGGAGATGGTGTCTTCCACGGAGGGCTGATCCACATACACCGGCTGGAAGCGGCGCTCCAGGGCGGCGTCTTTTTCGATGTGCTTGCGGTATTCATCCAGGGTGGTGGCGCCAATGCAGCGCAATTCGCCGCGGGCCAGCATGGGCTTGAGCAGGTTGCCGGCATCCATCGCCCCTTCGGCCGCCCCTGCCCCCACCACGGTGTGCAGCTCGTCGATGAAGAGGATGATCTGCCCTTCCGATTCGGTGACCTCCTTGAGCACGGCTTTGAGGCGGTCTTCAAACTCGCCGCGGTACTTGGCGCCGGCAATCAGGGATCCCATATCCAGGGCGATCACCCGCCGGTTTTTCAGCGACTCCGGCACGTCTCCCCGGTTGATGCGCTGGGCCAGGCCCTCGACGATGGCGGTTTTCCCCACACCCGGCTCGCCGATGAGCACGGGGTTGTTTTTGGTGCGGCGGGAGAGCACCTGAATGACGCGGCGGATCTCTTCATCTCGCCCAATCACCGGATCCAGCTTCCCTTCGCGGGCCGCCTTGGTCAAGTCGCGGCCATAGCGCTCCAGGGCCTCGTAGCGGGACTCGGGATTTTTGTCGGTAACCCGCTGTTTGCCTCGCACCTGTTGGATAACGGGTTTAAGGCGCTCGACCGTCAAGCCCAGGGGTGCTAGAACCCGCTTGCCCACCCGCTCGTCGTCTAGGGCTCCTAGGAGCAGGTGCTCCACCGAGATGAAATCATCGCCATACTCTTTGCGAAACTCCTCGGCCCGATCCAGGGTGGTCTCCAGGCCGCGGCCCAGGTAGAGCTGATCCACCCGCGCCAGCTTGGGCTGCTGGTTGATAAAGCTTTCCACTCTATCCCGCACCAGCCTCGGATCGAGGCCGGCCCGCTGCAAAATGGTCTGGGTGAGACCCCCCTCTTGATCCAGAAGGGAGATCAGCAAATGCTCGGTTTCCAACTGTTGCTGCTGGTGCCGCCGGGCTACATCTTGGGATTGGACAATGGCGCTCCAGGCTTTCTCGGTAAATTGGTTGGGATTGGTGGGCTGCATAGGGGTTTGGCAGGAGTTTTTTTACAGTGTATAGGAAGACAATGCAGGGGGCAGCCAAGGGGCTCTCAGCCCTTGCTGCCGACTTGGGGAAGCGCTGCTGGCATCCTACGATCCAGGTATCGCCTATTTTGCCAAAGCCGGAGTTCGCAACAACCGTCCCCTCCTACCGCGATTGATGGACGGATCCCCGCCTTATTCCTCTTCTTCGTAGGGCCGTCCCTCGCCGATCACCGCCAGGTCAATTTGTTGGCGGTAGTAGTCTACGTTTTTAATCTGCACCTCCACCCGATCCCCCAGGCGGAACTGGCGCCGGCTTTTGCGCCCTACCAGGGCCTGCTGGCGGCTGCGGTATTCGTACCAGTCGTTTTTCAGGGTGCTGACCCGCACCAAGCCTTCCGCCAAGATGGGATCCACCTGCACAAAAAAGCCGTAGTTCTGGACGCTGACGATCAGGCCGGGGAACGTCTCCCCCAGGTGTTTTTGCATGAACTCGCACCGCTTCAAGCCCATCAGCTCCCGCTCTGCCTGTTGATGGAGCTGATATCCCGCCTGGATTTTGGGCAGTTGCGCTTGGAGAAAGGCCTGCCACTCCTCATGCACTTTTGGCGGCAGCACCTGCCAATCAATTTGGTCGTAGCTGCCGGGGCCATGCAGATCCACCACGGTTTTGGAGCGCGGGCTGCGGCGATCCCGTCCTTTGCTCAAGGCTAGGTGCAGAGCCCGCAAATTCAGCAAATCGGCATAGCGGCGCAAAGGGGCAGTAAAAGAGGCGTAGGGCTCTTTGAGGCCAAGGCCAAAATGGCCGAGCGGCTCCTGCAGCGGCTGCAGGCAATACTCGACGGGGGGCAGAGTAGCCAACAACTGGGCCACCAAGGCTGGGCTAGTCCCTGCGGCCAAGACATCGGGGGCGGTGATGCGGGCACAGATCCGCTGCCAATCGGCTAACGTCACAGCTTCTGGATCCTGCAAGTTCAGATCCAGCTTCATGGCGTTGGCCAGACGCAAAAAGTTCTGCAGGGCCTCAGCGGTGGGGGGCTTCTGCACGCGGGCCAACGAAGGGATCCCCAATTGGCGCAAATGGTGGCCCAAGGTTTGGTTGGCCAGCAGCAGAATTTCGGTCATCAGGGCGTGGGCGCCGAGGCGATCGCTGACCAGCAGGGGCCCATAGCCGCTTTCATCGGCAGAGTATGGGGTGAGCAAATCCAACAGGGGCAGATCGAACCCGCCTGCCTGGTGGCGCTTGACTCGCAGGACTTGGCTGAGACGGAGCAGGTTTTGCAGCAGGGCCATCAACTCCGGCACCTCCTCATCGGGGCCCAGATCCGCGGCGGTGGCCAAGAGAGCCTGCACCTGGCCGTAGGAGAGGTGGGCCCGCGACTGCACCAGGCTGGGGTGGATCTCGAAGTTGCGCACCACCCCTTCGGGGTCAATGGTCAGCAGCAGCGAGTAGGCCAGACGCTCCTGCTGCGGCAACAGAGCCAGGCGGCTGTGCACTTCCGGCGGGAAAAGGGGCAGCACCACGCTATCCAGGTAAACCGTGGCGGTGCGCCGCTGCGCCTCCCGCTCCAGGGGGTGATCCGGATCCAGCCAGTGGGCTACATCGGCAATGTGCACCCCCAGCAGCCAGTGGCCCTCTTCTTGCCGCTGCAGGGAGACGGCCACGTTGGGCTCGAGGCCGTGGGGGTGCTGCAAGTCCAGCGGCTCCAGCGTGACGCAAAACCACTCCCGCAGATCGCGACGGTTCTTTTGGTCGGAGCGGCTCAGCTTTTTGGGCAGAGTTGCCGCAGCCTCCAGCACCGCCGGGGGAAACTCCTGGGGCAGGTCGTACTTGCAGCAGACCAGATCCGCATCGATGGACGCCTCCGGGCCATTGCCCAAGATCTTGCGAATCGTGCCCACGGGGGGCAAGTTGCCCAGCGGGTAGCGCTCCACTTCCACATAGGCCACCCGACCTTCCGCCAGCTCGGCAGGGGATCCCTCGGTCAAGGCCAGCTCGAACAGCAGCCGGTCATCCAGAGGCACCACCCGGAAACCCTCTTCCGTCTGTTTGAGGCGGCCCACGAGAGTGGGATTGGCCCGTTCCACAACAGCTACCACCTCTCCCTCTGGGCTGCGGCGGCGATTGCCTTCTTTGGTAATCCGGGCTATCACTTGGTCGCCGTTCCAAGCGCCGCTAAGGTTGCTGCCGTGGATATACACATCCTCTGCCCCCGGTTCATCCCGCACGGCAAAGCAAAAGCCCTTGCTGGAACAGCGCAAACGCCCCACCACCAAGGATTCATCCGGCTTACGCCGATAGCGGGGCGGATCCCCTGTCCGTTCGAGAAACCCCGCCCGTACCAGACCATCGAGGGCAATCTCGAGCATTTCCGGCGCTTCTGGGTCTGAGGCTGGCAGGAGGGCAAGCAGCGCGTCTTTATCGGTCCATTGCTCGGCAGGTCGAGAGAAAAAGTGATGAAAAATCCGAGAGAAATCCATTGCGGGTATCCAGGAGGAATGAGAGCCGCGATTAAGGGACAGGCGCAGCCACTTGGATTAGTCGCGGTGGCCGGTGACGATAAAGGCTACTCGCTGACCGATGTTGGTGCAGTGGTCGGCCAGACGCTCTAGGTAGCGGATCGCCAGCAACATCAACAGGATAGGCTCGATCGATCCCTTGATGTCAGACTGCTGCGCCAACGTATTGTAAAGGTTGGTGTAGTCTTCATCAACGGCGTCGTCTTCCCGCTTCAGTTGTCGGCCCAACTCGGCATCCAACTCCGTCAGGGCGGCCAGGCTGTGGCTGAGCATTTTCTGGCAGCGCTGCATCATCAGGCGAATGCGGCTCAGCTCCGGCGGCGGCGGGTACATGACCAAGCGCAGGGCCACTTCGGCCAGGTCTTTGGCGTAGTCGCCAATTCGCTCCAGATCCCGCACCAGTTGCATCAGGGTACTGATCCAGCGCAGATCCCGCGCCACCGGGGAGCGCAAGGCAATCAAATTAATACAGTCTTTCTCGATTTGACGATAAAAACGGTCAATTTGCTTGTCTTGGGCGATCACCTGTTCGGCGGCGGCCAAGTTCTGTTCAAACAGGGCCTGCTGGGCCAAGACCACCGACTTTTCCACCAGCGCCCCCATGCGCAGCACGTCCTGCTGTACCCGTTTGATGTGAAGTTGCAGCTCGGCTTGCCCCATGGCTTTCTCCCATGAATGTGGGCAGGGGGGAAATGTCTGCAGTCGTTTTGGATTCAACAGAGCCAGTTGATCTCAATCATGGCAAACTTCGCCTGGAATAGGGGCAGAGAAGATGGCCAACTTGGGGGAAGATGAAAATAGCGGTTGCCCTTTGAGGGGGATTCGTCCTCTGGAGTTCTCGGGTTGCTTTGTCGATTGAGACGGTCTCATGGCTCTTCCCCCCATCATTGTGTTGGACGATGATCCCACCGGATCCCAAACCGTTCACAGTTGCTTGCTCCTCACCCGCTGGGATCCGCAAACACTCAAGCTAGGGCTGCAGGATAGCTCGCCGATTCGCTTTATCCTCACCAACACCCGATCCCTGCCAGCGGCGGAGGCTGCCGAGGTGACGCGGTCGGTCTGCCGGGCCCTGAAGCAGGCCATGGGAGAGCTGGGGTGGGAGCGGGCCCTTTTTATCAGCCGCTCCGACTCGACGCTGCGCGGGCACTATCCCTTGGAGACGGATGTGATGGCGGCGGAGCTGGGGCCTTTTGATGCCCATTTTCTGGTGCCGGCCTTTTTTGAGGGAGGGCGCATCACCCGCAACAGTGTCCACTACCTACGGGTGGGGGAGCGCTGGGTGCCGGTGCATGAGACGGAGTTTGCTCGGGATGCGGTGTTTGGCTACCACCACAGCTATTTGCCGGACTATGTGCAGGAGAAAACCCAAGGGCAGATCCGGGCCGAGCAGGTGGTGCGACTGACCCTGGAGCAGATCCGCGCCGGCTGTCTGGAGCGGCTTTTGAGGCTGGAGGGGAATGTCTGCTGTGTGGTGGATGGAGAAACCCAGGCGGATCTGGATCGTTTTGCCCAGGATGTCTGGGCGGCTCTGGAGCAGGGGAAGCGCTTTTTGTTTCGCAGCGCCGCCAGCCTCTTGACGGCCCTGGCCCAGTTGCCGCCGCAGCCGGTTCCGCCAGAGGAGATGGGGCAGTTTGTCCGCTCCGACCGGCCAGGGGTGGTGATCGTGGGATCCCATGTGCAAAAGTCCAGCCAGCAGTTGGCTCGGCTGTTGCAGGAGCCAGGGATCCAGGGCATCGAGGTGGAGGTAAAGCGCCTGTTGGAAGCGGGGAGGGAAGCGGAGCTGCTGCCGGCCCTCTTGAGCCAAGTCCAGCGCGCCTACGAGCAGGGCCTGACGCCGGTGGTCTACACCAGCCGAGAAGAAGTGCGCTTTGAGGGCGCTGCCCCAGAGGCTCGCCTGGCCTTTGGGCAGAGGGTTTCTCGTTTGTTGGTGGCCATTGTGCAGGGGCTGCCGGAGGGGATTGGCTATCTCGTCAGCAAGGGCGGCATCACCTCCAACGACACCCTCAGCCTCGGCCTCAATCTGCCGGCCGTGCGGCTGCTGGGGCAGATCTACCCAGGGATCTCCATGGTGCTCACGCCGGCGGATCACCCCCGCTTTCCCAACCTGCCGGTGGTGCTGTTTCCGGGCAACGTGGGCGAGGCGGATACGTTGGTTTTAATCCACCGTCGCCTCCACAGCCGCGGGCTAGTCTAGCCTGGAGGAAATCACCATGGCTGAACTCATCTCCCCCCCTGAAGCTCTGCCTGCCTTGGAGGCCTGGTGGGGATCCCTGCGGCAGGGGCCAACGGTGTTGCCTCCGGCGGTGGTGCACCGCTGTTCTGAGCGCCTGGGCAGCCGGGATGCCGATGTGGTGATTGCCGGCGGCACCCTGGGGATTCTCTTGGGGGCGGCTTTGGCCCGGCGAGGCTGGCGGGTGATCCTGATCGAGCGCGGCATCTTGCGGGGGCGGGAGCAGGAGTGGAACACCTCGCGGCAGGAGCTGCAGGTGTTGTTAGAACTGGAGCTGCTCACCCCGACAGAGTGGGAGGCAATCCAGGTGACCCACTACCCCAGTGGGCGCATTGGCTTTGGGGAGGGTCCCACCTGGTGGGTGGAAGGGGTGCTGAATGTGGGCGTGGATCCGGTCGGCTTGCTGGAGTTCCTCAAGCAGCATTTCCTAGACTGGGGGGGCCAGGTGCGGGAGCAGACCGGGTTTCTCAGCGCCACGGTCCACCCCGATGGGATCCGCATCCAGACCACCGCCGGCCAGCTCAGCGCCCAACTCCTGGTGGATGCCATGGGGCACCGCTCCCCCATCGTG